>JAAZKI010000224.1 GCA_012799905.1 Lentisphaerota bacterium
CTGAATCCGTTTGACATTCATCATCTGCGTGACTTCAATCTCTTCGCCTTGGTGGTTTCGGTTACCACCATCATCCTCAATCGCGCCAGCTGGATTGGCAACGACAATACTTCCTGCGCACGCACGCCGCATGAACAAAAAATGGCCGGAATCCTCGGTGCATGGCGAAATGGATTCGCAACTATGATGTGCGTGTTGATTGCCATTACAATCATAACAATTATGTCCCATAAAAATTTTGCGCCGCAGTCAAAGGAAATCAGGGTTTCGCTATCCGAAAAAATTGCAAATGAAATTGCCATTGACGACGAAACAAGGGCAGAACTTATTTCAAGAGTCAACGCCATTCCACAGCATCAGCATCAAATCGGCGTAGACGAGCCGCTTTCACAGGCAAAGAACCTAGACACGCCATATATGGAAGCCGCGACCGGGACTTTCGGCAACACGCCACAGGGAAACCTTGCGTTCCAAAAGTTCCGCACCCTCTATAAGCAGATGATGATGCCGGTTGTCCTGCGCAACATGCTGCCGCCCGGGCTGATGGGGATATTCGCGTTGCTCATGCTTATGCTCCTGATCACCACAGATGATTCAAGAATTTTCAATGTCTCATCGACAATTATGCAGGACATTGTTCTGCCATTTCTGAAAAAACCGCTCACCCCGGAACAGCATGTCCGATATTTACGGATATCCTCCTTGTTTGTGGCACTGTTTTTTTTCATTGTATCGCTATTTTTTGTCCACCTTGATTACATCAATCTGTTTGGGCTGATGGTAGCTTCATTTTGGCTTGGCGGCGCTGGCCCGGTGATGGTCTTCGGCCTGTATAGCCGCTTTGGCACGACTGCCGGAGCTTTCGCGTCGCTCTTCGCCGGGTCTGGCGTTTCCCTGGTAGGGCTGTTGCTCCAGCGCAACTGGGCAGACCACGTGTACCCTTGGCTGGATAAAATGGGCTGGGCAGAGGGGGTCGGGAGGTTCTTCCAGGCAGCCTCAAGGCCGTTCAACCCCTTCATTGTCTGGGAGATGAACCCGGTGAAATTTCCGGTCAATTCAAATGAGATATTTTTCATCGCCATGCTTTTAGGTCTTTCCTCCTATGTTGTAGTATCGTTGATAACCTGCCGTCAGCCGTATGATCTTGACCGCCTGCTGCATCGCGGAAAATATCGGATCAACGGCGAGAAGAAAATCTCTTCGCCCTGGACACTGCGAAATGTTTTCAGCAAAGTCATTGGCATCACCCCGGAATATTCCACCGGCGACCGAGTTATTGCCTGGGGGGTGTTTGCATATGCGTTTATCTACCAGGTGGTCATTTCCTTCCTATTCGTGCTGATTTGGAATCTGTTCGCTCCTTGGCCGGTACATTGGTGGAGCGGATACTTTTTTGTTTTCAGCATTGTCGTGCCCGGCATAGTTGCTTTAATATCCACAGTCTGGTTTTTCTGCGGTGGAATAAGAGACATGAGGCAACTCTTCCGCGACCTTGCCAATCGGGTGAACGACCCGCTTGACAACGGGCGCGTGCGAGAGGAGAGGGACGAGGGGGCTGAATGCTGAATGCTGAATGCTGAGGCGCATTTCATAATTCATAATTCATAATTCGTTAGGGGCGAGAGTGAGCTTGGACTACGCTGGCCGTCATGTCCACACCGTCCACAGCAGCGGGCGGCAAATATCAACGGGTCATCGATTACAGAAGCTTTTATCCCATAGTTTCCCCATAACGTGGAAAAGTGACGTTTCCGTACTATAGTTACTGTCAACCATGACAGCCAATTATGGATAAAAGGAAGCCGAACTGAAAACATGGGGATGAAATGAAGCAAAGCGCTTTGACTTGCCTGATTCTCACGGCCCTGCTTTTGCTTGTGTCGGCCAGCGGATGCGTCCTTCTCTCAGACCAGCGCAGCTCCAAGCCGCTGACTGCTGTCGGGGGGATAGTGGAGCTGATTCCTGGCGAGGACGACACTGCCGCCTTTGCCGCAGCCGTGGCAGCCCTGCCGCCGGCCGGAGGCACACTGCGCCTGGGAGCGGGGACGCTGAAGCTGGAAAGCGCCGTCGTCCCGCCTCAGGTTGAACTGCATATTTTGGCCGGCGCCATGATCCATGTCGGCAAACAGTTGCAAATTGACGGAGCATTGCAGGCTGGCACGTACCAGGTATTCGACGGGCCAGGGCAAGTCACCGGCCAGGTCAAGGTGCGCGAAGTGCTGCCGCAATGGTTTGGAGCCAAGGGGGATGGCTGTAGCGATGACACACGGCCGCTGCAACAGGCGGCAAACCTGGCGCAGCACAGCGAGGGGAGGACGCTCCGGATAAGCCAGGGAAGATACCTTTTCACCGGCAACCTATATATCCGCTGCAATGTGGAATGCCTCGGCACCCTCGTCCAGCAGCTTGAAGTAGACCAGGCAAGGAGCCGCATTGGTAACTTCACCTACGTCCCGTCACACATGGTGCGCAAGAGCTTCCGGGTCATCATCGCCAATGACCAGCCACAAATAGCCTTGCAGGCTGACCCCTTCCTGGGGCTGAAGGCAGGAGACTTCCAGTTGCCGGCCTTTAGCCAAGTCCCGCTGGCTGACGGGTCAGGACAGATTGACCTGCAAGAGGGGGGCACATTTCGTCTCTTTTCCACCGACTTCTTCTCATCGCGCAACAACCAGTATGGCGACCAATGGTATGACAAGACGGAGAGTTCCATGCTGGTGTCAGGACGCGGAGACTTTTACCCCGAATTGATGTATTCGTATCTGCCGCCCCCCGAGGCGCCGGAGTGGAATGCCGAAACGCTCTATAAAAAAGGGGATTACTGCCGTTTTGAGGGCAAGTTGCATAAGGCGACCTGGCCTTCCGGGCCGGGAGCCACCTTCAGCCACAGGTACAAGGGAGAAGTGGCCCTCGGCCCCAGCCGCCCTACGCCCGGCACTACCATCTACAAATTCACCTTTGCCGACGGCACCCCGGATTGCATACGTACCTGGCGCGAGGTCAATCTGACTGTGCATTATCAGCCTCCCCAGGCGCCGCTGACCATCAACGGCCTGGCCATTGAGGTGCAGGTCGACAACCCGCAGGACGAGGTGCTGCGCCTGGAAAACGGCTCGGCTATGGCGG
Organism: Lentisphaerota bacterium; assembly: GCA_012799905.1. GTDB lineage: Bacteria > Verrucomicrobiota > Lentisphaeria > Oligosphaerales > Oligosphaeraceae > JAAZKI01. The sequence continues at coordinate 3,127 of JAAZKI010000224.1, forward strand.
TGTTCCGCAGCAATGTGACATTCAACAATTTGAAGGTGTTTTGCAACAACTCCAAGGCGACCCTCAGCGCACTGGTCAACAATAACGGCTGCTGCAATGTCACTTACAATGACGCCTATATCTCCGGCGCCACTCATCACGGGCTTGGCTACAACTTCCTCAATGGCAGCGCCAGCCTGCTTACTTTCAACAACTGCGTTTCCATCAACTGCCGCGATGGCATAGCCGGCCGCTGCAACAAGGATGTGACCATCGAAGGTGGCTTCTATAACCGCATTGACGACCACTACGGCATGAACTACACCATCCGCAATGTCAAAATCCATGCTATGGGCACAACGATTCCAGGCTACTGTACGCCGAAGGCCGACCTCAGCGCCTGGCATTTTGTGCCGACCACCGCCTTTGCCTTTTCCGGCGGTAACATATTCATTGAAAACTGCCAGATTTACAACCCCAGCGGCATCTTTTCGTCGCGGGGAGACATCGGTGACCTCTTCGGTGAGATTGTGATGCAGAACCTGACCGTCCACGCCGACCGCCAAGTCAGCCTGATGTACCTGTCAGTCACCGAGAACTTTGATTATGCCCATGCCGTTCGAGTCCCCAACAAGGTAGTATTGGAGGACATCCGCAAAACCGGCACGGGAGGCTTCCTGTTCAGCTCCAATTTGGACAAAAGGCCGGAATCGCCCAAATTCGAGGTTATGATGCGCAACGTCGAGCCGATTGCCAGCATAACCTGCGGCAGCCCAATGGTATTTGACAGCTGTCTGTTCAAAGATGCAAAGTTTAATTTGGGAGAAGCACAATTCCGCTTCTGCACCTTTGACGGCTCTACCAGCGGCCTTGAGAAGTTTGTTTCGCCGCAGTCAACGGCAAACCGCCATTCACCATTTTGAAAGGCGAACACCATGTGGTGCCAACTACCCGATGAACTCGCCGCCATTGACGCCCACAACCATGTCCGCGCCGGTGCGGACGGCAAGCTGGACGTCGGGCGGGCAGAGGCGCTGCTGCAAGGATGTAGCCGCCTCGGCATCGACCGCATTGCGGTCTCTGTGCCTTATACCGACAGCGTTGTCGCGCCGGAGCGATACCGGGTCGGCAACGAGGTAGTCTGGCAGGCGATGCAGCATTCGCCCCGCTTCATCGGCTTTTGCTTTGTCGACGCCCATGACCCAACCGCTGCGTTGGCTGAAATCGAACATTGCATTGTCGAACGCAAAATGGCCGGGGTGAAACTGTACCATCAGTTTTTCGTTGATGCTGACGAGCAGCGCCCGGTCATGGAGAAAGCGTCCAGCCTTGGCGTCCCGGTGCTGATGCACGCCGGCAAATGCACTGACCCGGCGACGATGGCAGCCCAGCCCCGGCTGAGCAATGCCGGCCATTTCCGCGCCGCCCTGGAAAAATATCCGGAGACGATTTTGATTCAGGGACACATCGGGGGAGGAGGCGACTGGGAGTGGAACCTGCGCACCCTGGAGGGGATTGATTCAGGCAATTACTACATTGACCTGAGCGGTTCGGTCATTGACGCTGGCATCGTCCGCCGCTCTGTCGATACTGTCGGCTGCGAGCGGCTGTTGTTTGCTACGGACGGCTCGCTGGAGGAAGGGGTCGGCAAATTGCTGGCGGCCGGCTTGTCCATGCGAGAGATGCGCCTGATTTGCCATGATAATTTTGCCAGGATTATGGCCAGAAGGAAGGTTTGCGATGTTTGACATCAACACTGCCATCGGCCATTGGCCGTTTCGTCGTCTTCCGCGCCGGACTGCCGGCGAACTTCGCCAGTATCTGCAAAGCTATGGAGTGAAGGGCGCAGCGGTCGCCAGCACGCCCGCACTCTTCTACATGAACTGCCAGGACGCTAATCTTGAGTTGGCAGAGGAGATTGCCCTCCACCGGGACTTTTTTGTCGGGGTCGCCACCTTGAATCCCGCTTATGCTGCAGCCGTGCGCGACCTTGATGTCTGCGTGGAGAAGCTGGGGTTCCGCGCCTTGCGGCTAAGTCCATGCTATCACAACTACAACCTGGCTGACGGGACAGCAGACGCCCTGCTGACCCGCGCCGGTGAGCTGGGCATCTCGGTGCTGCTGCCGAACGAGATTGTGAATTTCCGGCAGAAGCATTGGATGGAACCCAATCAGCCTTTGGGCATGGAGAGCGTTTTGGCGATTTGCGCCCGTTTCCCGCAGGTCACCTTCATTGGCACCGAGGGAGGGTACAACCTGTCGATGACAGCGCCGCCCAACCTCTGCCTGGAAATGTCCCGCTACCACTCCTGCTATGGCCAAGTGCTGGCCGACATGGTGCGGAAATTGGGGGCGGAGCGGATTCTTTTTGGCAGCGGCGCCCCGTTCAAGGAGATAGAGCCCTCTCTGCTCAAACTGCACCATTGCCAAATTTCGGATGCGCAGAAAGAGCTGATTGCAGGCGGCAACGCCCGGCGCTTGCTGGGGATATGACTCCGGCTGTCCACTAAAGCGCCTTACCCGGAGCTGAGCACCTTTTATGCTTGCCAGGCCTTGATCGCGTCAAGGACGAGTCGCAGCGGCAGCTGGTGCTCCTGGGCAATGCGCCGGGCTTCTTCGAACTCCGGTATTGTTTCCATGCGGCCGTCCGGTCGGTGGACGATTTTGGCGGCGGCCTCGCCCCAGGGCGTGTTGACTTTTGTCGTCGTTCTCGGCAGACACAGGCGCCGCGCCGTCTGGATGCGCACCCCGAGCGTGCTTGACTCAGTCAGAATTATGTTTGCCAGGCGCACTTCGTCAGCCGGGCGTGATAGAGCCTGCAAGCGGACGCCGGGGCGGTTTTTCTTCATCTGCGTCGCTGTCGCGCTGACGTCCAGGGCGCCGGCGGCCAAAAGCCGTTCAGACAGATAGCCCAGCGATTCGGCTGTCTGGTCATCGGTTTCAAAAGTGATGACCGACATGGTTTCCGCCTCGCCCCATGCCTTTGCTTCGGATTCGGTGTTCTCGCCAGTCTGCTCTTCCAGGAGAAGGGCGCGGATCAGATTCGGCATCTCGGGGAAGTTTTTCCGTCCATGTCCATTGCCGGTGGCGAGGAGCCGGAACGGCTGTGTTGGCAGGGGGCCTTCGGCTAGGGTGGTGAGGACAGCGGCGCCGGTCGGTGTGGTGAGTTCAGTGGCAATGGGGAGCCGGGTGACAGGGAAGCCCTCCAGCAGGAGCGCCGTGGCCGGAGCCGGAACCGGCATCAGGCCATGCGCGCAACGGACTGTGCCATGGCCAATTTTATAGCCGGAGCAATAGATGCGCTCAACTCCCAGCTGTTCCAAGGCCAGGCAAATCCCGAAAATGTCAGCTATCGAATCAAGAGCGCCGACTTCGTGGAAATGAACCTGCTCGACGTCAATGCCGTGAACAGAAGCCTCAGCCTCACCAAGACGACGGAAAATTTTTTCCGCACGCTCCTTGGCTCTTGTGGGTGCATCGCTGTTGCGGATCAGCGTCAGGATGTCTTTAAGGCCGCGGTGATGATGTGGCGCTGGCGCTGCGTCCGCCTCACTGGCGTGGTCGTGGTGGTGGTGATGGTCGTGGTCGTGCGCATGATCGTGGTCGTGTGCATGGTCATGTCCATGTCCATGATGGTGCTCATGGTCGTGATCGTGATCATGCCCGTGATCGTGGTCATGGTCATGGTCATCATGTGCGGCGTCGGCGTCGATCACATCAAGGTATCCGCAGACGATTCCGTGTTCGCAGCGGCGTCGGGCGAATTGCAGGCTTATGGAAGTCAATCCTGCCTTGTGGAGTGTTTTTTCAATGGCTTCCGGGTCAGCGCCGAGGTCACAGAGGGCCGCCAGGATCATATCACCGGCGGCGCCTGCCAGGGGTTCAAAAGAGATGATTCGGGAGCGTGTTGATTCAGTCATGTCATTCCTGCTGGGTGAAGTGGATACAGTCGGTGGTGGTGCGTGCGTTTCGGATTCGGATGTCTTCATCCAGGGTGTCATTGACGACGTGCAGATTGAGTTCTTGGGCGAGACTGATGGCGTCATCAGTATTTCCCCAGACGTCTTCCGGAAGATGGGCGTCGGAATTGACCACCACCTGCAAGCCGTCATATTCAGCAGCGATTTCCCAGAATCGGCGCAGAGGGTAGAGGTGGCGGCAGCCGTCAACATCCTCGATTATTTTTTTGCGCAGCCCATAGGCGTTGATTTCGAGGGGCACTTGGCAGGCGACGGCGGCTTCGACGATCGTTCGCGAGCAGGCGTCCGCGCCCGGCGTCCAACCGCGCAGAGGCACGCCAAACAGGTCGGGGTGCGCGATGAAGGCATACATGCCGCTGTTGATGGCGGCAGCGAGATGGTCGGCGTAGGCTGCCAGCTGGTCGTCAGTGATCGTATTGCCGTAGAGGCCGACCCATTCCCCGCGATACAAGTACGAATGCAGGGCGCCGATCAGGTAGTCGAACTCAAACTGCCCCAGCAATGTTTCACGGAAGTAGTCCAGGTATTCCGTCGCGTGTTCGCATTCCATGCCAGCCAGCACCGTGAGGCCGGGATACGCAGTTTTGGCTTGATGGACGGCGCCGGCGTATCCGGGCAGTTCTTCCAGGGTCATGCGAACGCTGGGCCAGCGTCCGTCCGGAAGCGGCGTGTGGTCGCTGAAGCCAAGCACCGACACACCTTGCGCCAGGGCGGCCTGGCAGTAGTCGTCAATCCAACCGCTGGCATGCTTGCAAAGTCGCGTGTGGGTATGATAATTTTTTCTGGATATGATAATGTCGTCGGTTGACATTCTGGAAGGCGTAAGAGGCATAATTTGGCGCGGGGTCATCAATTTCTCTGTGATTGTTGAGCGTCTGGTCAGTATTATTGGGCGGGCACGCCGATCGGCGGGCCCGGCTCCGGTGGTGTCGCGGCAGTGAAGATGTCAATGTCTTCGGCGGTGAGGGCGGCTGTGATGGCGACGCAACTGCCGTCGACGGTGCACCCCATGCTGTCGGTCAGCGGAATGGTTCGGCCGAGTTTCTGCATGATCATCATTTTGATGGTGGCGACGATCATGCCGTCCGCCACATTTTTGAAGATGGCGGCGTCTTCGTTAGTGCGCATATTGAAGGCGAGGCTGAGGTCTATTTTCTCCTTAATTGTGGCATGGAAGGCCACGCCGGTCATTTCAGCGACGGTCTTGGCAGACATGGCAAAGGCAGGAGCCATCTGGGGGTTGGCGGCGCTCTTTCGCAAAAACTCGCGCATTGCCTCGGGCGGGCTGAATAGGATGACCGCCGCGGCGTCGGCCGGAAGTTGCTTTTTCATGCTCGCCAGCGCTTCTGGCATGGCTGTCGGCGTCTTGGCCACGAACCGCTCCAGGGCCGCACGGACTGACGTTTCCGGGCCAGCGTACAGCACCGTCGGCACGGCCGGGTCAGGGAGAGCAAAGGCGAAGGTGACAACCGCCTTGGTGGCCGGGTCGATGACGGCGTTCATCTTTTGCATGGGGATGCCTGCCGCCGTGTCAGCGACGGCTTCGGAAACTAGACCTTGGTTAGCGGAAATCTTGGCAGCCGCCTTGGCAATATCCTCCAGGTGGATGGGTTTGCTGAATTCGAATGCGATCAGACCGTTGAGTGACGCAGGGTCGATTTTGTCCTGGGCCAAGGTCAGCGTCTTCAGGGAGACGGAGGACTGTATCCGGAGAACGTCGTCATCCTCGATTTCCAGTTCTTTGTTGAAAGCCTCGGTGGCGTCAAGCAAAGCAGTATAGGCCTGCATGCGATCGCCTATGACTTCTTCCATGGGGTTGGAATCAGCTATGTTCTCGCGCAATTTAGACAGTTTTTTGGCCAGGGGAGTGTCCTTGGCCATGTGTTTGGAGTCAACCTGGTAGAAGAGATTGGCGTCGGGAATGACGGCGGTGGTGAAAAAAAGCTCATCAACGGCTCGGGCGGCGACTGTGGCTAGAATAGCAGCCGCGAAAATCAGGAGTTTTTTTGGCATGGTATGTTTCCTTTTGTTGCATGGGACAGGCCGTCGCGGCCGCAACTGATGATGAGACCGGAGCCGCGACGGACGTAGTGCATTTACGACTTCTGAATCTTGCTTAATATGTCAGTAAACGGGAAAGAAAGCAAATGCTTGTATCAATGAAAAACTTTTCTGGGGTTATCGGTCAGCCAATGATATGAGCTCTCACGCGCGCGTGACAAAATTTGGGAGGGTGGCCCCCCTTTGGGTGGGTGGGGTTTGATTTCTAAGCCCGCAGGAAAAATAGGCCGCAAAATGCCCTTTTTCAAACGGCTTTTTGCAGTATCATAGCGATTTTGTGCTTGAGTAGGATTCTGCCTTGCACGCTGGCATTATGCTTTCCATCACTAGAGATGGCGCCCTTGTGCGACCGATGATTTGTGGGAATCTCAATGAAATAAGGCGAGAGAGGTGGCGTTCTGCGACTCAATGTTCAATCGGTGACCGATTACTTTCTGTTGCCGACGCTGTTGCCGACCACGTTTTCATGGTCGATAAATCCAGTAGCCGACTCCCGGGGTGAGGACGTTGGTTTCGCGGACAAAACGCCGCCGTCGCCACCTCCAGGCTTGATTGTCGGCGCTGGCTGGAGTTGGCGTAAAGACGGTTTCAAAAGACCAGCCCGACTGTAGGTTCGCGGCATTTCGCCAGCCGTCATCAACGTCTGTGCCGAGCAGCTCCAGTTTGGTTTTGGTTGGGACAAAGACCCAGCAGGCTGTTCCAGGCGACAGGTCGCGCCCGGTGGCCAGCGCTCCGGTCGCGCTATCGTAAGTCCATGGGCGTAGGTCAGCGAGCTCGCGGGCCGAGGCGTCAAGCAGCTGATGGACGACTCCGATCGCATTCCAGCCAGACTCTAAGATATACGTGGTGCTGTGAAGACGTGGATACCGGGCTTGAACCTGGATGCGGAAGGGACCCGGTGACGTCAATGCACAGCTGCTTGCGGCAGCCATGTCGATGGGCGCTGGCAAGAGTGCGCCGGTCATCACCAGGGCGACTTCGTCAGGCAGATCGGCGGTGTGCCAAGTTAAGGTGAGCTGGTCGGTTTCGCTGATTACGCCGGTGATTGTCCACGTCGTTTTAGGGCGGAGGGCGCGGGTGTCCCAGAGCAGGCCTTCGTCCGCGCCTTTTGCCGTCATTGCCAGCGACGACCAGCCTTCGATACACGGCAGATAGACGGCGATGTCCTCGGCAGGGTGATAGGCGTCATCCGCTTGGTCGACGGCTGACAGCGTCAAGGGATGACGGCGGCCGGAAACAGCGCCGGTGACCTCCAGAACAAGGTGGATTTGCGCTTCTGGCGCGGCCGTCTTGGAATAGGTCGCCAGGATGGTGTTGGTTCGCTCCGGGTCAGTGATTGTCACGGTCCAGGGCAATGGCGCGACCCAGCCATCAAGAGGGCGAAAAGTCACGACGTGCGTCCCAACAGGCAACGCCAACTGTGCCCCGGAATCGTTCCAAGCGCCGTCCGCAACACGCCAGCCGCAACCAGCCAATACGGCTTCCGGAGGATTGAGGACAACCGCTAACTCCGAACGCGAAATCAAGGCAAAATGTAAAACGACGACAAAGACGAGAGAAACGCCTGTTCGAAAAAAATGCGCGCTGATAATGGCCATGATTCAGTCTCCAGTTGCAGGTTATTGCATAAATTATGCTTTTTAGCACTTTGCATATTTTAATATATAACATAATGAAATCAAATAAGTTATATAAAATAAAAAAATCATATTGAAAGAAAGTGAAAGTTTAGTAAAAGATAGGCGAACGCGGTCGCGGGTATGCTTTTCAGTGAGAGAAGGACGCTGGCAGGAGGCATTGGGCTGCGCGGACAGCGGGTAATTCGCTCTGCGATTGATGCGCGGAGTCCCGGCAAGCTGCAAAGCCAGGCGGCTCGGGTAAGGCGCTTTAGTACTACTATCAGCCAAATTCTTGTTTTCTGGAAAAGATTTCCGAAAAACCTATCTTCAAGCAATTGGTATACAACAGGTAACAAAAGCCCCGCGCAAAATCCCGACAACATGTTTTCAGCGCTAATTGTAGCACCTCTACGAGGTGCCAGTTTTGGGGTATGCCTTCCCCCAGGCTAAAGCCTGGGGTTAAG
>JAAZKI010000079.1 GCA_012799905.1 Lentisphaerota bacterium
CCTGGGCTTCTATGTGTCGCCCTACGGGCTTTTGCCGCTTTGCGGCTGTGAACGTTATGGACGCTGATTGTCGCATGTAAGCCTGGCGACCCAAAGGGCCAGCAACATAAAAGCCCAGGGTGAGCGTAGCGAAGCCCTGGGTGAGGTGTATAATAATTTTGAGCCCCGCTCAGGGGTGACACATAAGCACTGATTCGCAGAAAATCTTTCCCTGAAAACAAGATTCAGGCTGATAGCAGCATGAGAAGACAACAACACTATTTTCAGCAATATCCCGGCGACCCGGCGCCAATCACGGTCACCATTCACCGGCGACTGCGCTTCAGCGAGGTCGATGCCCTTGGCATTGCCTGGCATGGCCGCTACTTGCAGTTCTTTGAAGACGCCCACACAGAACTGATGCACAAAACCGGCCTGACCTACGACCATTATTTCAAGCATGACGTCGCCGCCCCGGTGGTCCAGGCTCATGTCGACTACTTCGCCCCACTGCTGCTTGACGAGCAGTTCGCGGTCAAGGCGACCTTCTTCTGGTGCGAAGGCGCGCGGCTGAACGTCGAATACAGCGTCACTAAGGCCAATGGCGACATCGCCGCGACCGGCTTCACCGTGCAGATGTTCTACGACATCAAAACGCGAAAGCCCTGCCTGCTCATACCGGATATCTTCCAGGAATGCCTGGAAAAATGGAAAAAAGGCGCTTTCTATGACTGATGTCTGGATTGAACATACAGCCCTCAAAACGGCTCTCGGCGAAGGCGCGGAAACGACCTTCGCGGCTCTGCTGGCCAAGCAGACGTCCTTCACAGCGCCGCTGCATTTTGACAGCAAAGGCCGCGTCCTGGCCATTTGCCATGACCTTGACCACCGCATCGCGCCCGGCCAATCGCGCGCTGAAGCGCTGTTAGCCAGCCTACGTCAACAGTTGCCAGACCGCCTGCCCGAACGTCTCTACTTAGCCACCACTGTCGGCGCCATTGACCTGCTGGAAAAAGACGGCAACCCCATCGAAACCAGCCGCGCCCTTCTCGACTGCGCCAAGCGCCTCTTTGGCGCCCGGCAAGCCTGGCTGGTAGCAGCGGCCTGCGCCTCTGGACAGGTCGCCATCACCACGGCAGCAGCCGCTATCCGCGCTGGTCAATGCGCCGACGCCCTGGTCGTCGGCTGCGACATTGCCAGCGAATTCGTGACCGCTGGCTTTGCCTCGCTCGGCGCCCTTGCCGCGACTACGCCACGACCATACAGCCAAGACCGCGACGGCATGACCCTCGGCGAAGCCGCAGCCGCCGTCGTCCTGACCGCTCGACCGAAGCAGCCCTGCGGCCGCATCACCGCCTGGGGCGAAACCTGCGACGCGGCTCATATCACCGCCCCAGACCGCGCCGGAACCTGGCTTGGCCGGGCCTGTCAGACTGCCTTGGCCGGCCGCACCCCAGCAGCCATCATCGGTCACGGCACCGGCACCGTTTACAACGACGACGCCGAACTGGCCGCCTTAACCAGCCTGATGCCCACCCTGCCGCCGCTGTTCTCGCTGAAGGCGAACCTCGGGCACACCATGGGGGCGACCGGTGTCATTCAAGCCATCATCGCTACCGCTATTCTGCAACGCCGCCAACTGCCGCCCCAGGCCGGGCTGACGATTCCCGACCCCAGAGCCGCCCAAGCGGTCTCTGCCCTCCCCGCCGCCATTCGAGACGGCGGCATACTTTCCATCAACGCCGGCTTTGGCGGCATCAACCACGCCCTGCTGGTCGAGAAGGCATCATGAGCATCATCGGCCAAGCCACCATCACCACAACAACGGCCAGCGCCCTCCGCAGCGGCCTGGTCTTCTCCTTCACGGAACTGGCGGGTCTCCGTGACCAGATCATCAGCCGGCCAGAATGTCCTGCCTGCGACTTAAGCGACTTCCGGCGAGCCGGCCCCAATGTCAAGCGCACTATCCTCGCCGCTATCCTCGCTGCCATCGACTGCGGAACCCAGTGGCAGCCGGACGCCACCGCGCTCCTCGGCTGGAACGGCGATGGCTGCGCCGCCGAAAACGCCCTTTTCTGGCAGGACTACGTCACCAACGGCCGCACCCAAGGCCGCGGCACCCTGTTCGTGCCGACGCTCTGCTCCATCCCGCTGTGCGAAGCCGCCATCGCCCTAGGCATCCATGGCGCAGCCGCCTATCTCCACGGACCCGACCTGGCTGAGGCCATTGCCGCCCGCCACGCGCCCTTCGTTATGACCATCACTATCGCTGACTCGCAGACCACTGCCACGGTTCTGGAAACTCCCCATGAAGCTTAAACTCATCTACCCGCGCTGGCCAAAATTGCCGAACCAGCCTGAATTCAACTTGCCGCCTGTAGGCCCGACCGTGTTCGCCGCTGCCTTGCCGCCGTATGTCGATGTCGACTTCTATGATGAAAACGTCGAGGACATCGACTTTGACGCCTCCTGCGACATGGTCGCCATCTCCTGCATGCTGACTTGCCAGACGCCGCGAGCTTTTGAACTGGCTGACCGCTTCCGCGAAGAAGGCAAAACCGTACTCATAGGCGGCATCGCCATCATGCTCCATGCCGAAGAAGCCGCTCTCCACGCGTCGTCCATCTTCCTCGGCGAAGTCGAAGGCCGCCTGCAAGCCGTCTTCCAGGACTTCCAACAAGGCAAACTGCGGAAATGCTATAACTACCTGCACGACCATCCCGACACCAGCCTGATCGGCCCGGCGCGGCGCGACATTCTCAAGCATCACCTCTATAACTACCGCGGCGTGCAGATGGTCGACCTGGTGCACGCCTCGCGAGGCTGCCGCTTCAACTGCTTCCCCTGCTGCACGCCATACCTCGGCGGCCGCAAATTCCGCCCCCGCCCCATCGGCCAAGTCGTCGAGGAAATCGCAGGCATTGACAACAACCGCCTCTTCATCGTTGACAACTCCCTGGCCCAGGATGACGAATGGGAAAAAGACTTGTTCCGAGCTCTGGCCCCGCTCCGGAAAAAATGGATTTCCCACCCCATCAAGGACACGCCGGAAATCCTGCGCCTCGCGGCCGAGGCCGGAGCCTGGTACGTTTACCAAGCCATATTCGACACCTCGGACTACATCCGCGACCGCATCCAACGTTACCGTGACCACGGCATTGGCGTCGAAGGAACCATCATCCTCGGCACGGACGACCAGTCCCTTGACGATATCAAGCGGCTCGTCGACTTCCTCCTCGAAATCGACCTCGACCTGGCCGAATTCACCGTCCTGACCCCGTTCCCGCATTCATCCATCGCAGCCAAACTGGAAGCTGAAGGCCGTGTCCTCCACCACGACTGGATTCGCTACACCGCCGGCGAAGTCGTCTTCCAACCAGCCAAAATGACGGTTGACGAACTGCAATGGGCCTACCAATACGCCTGGGATACCTTCTATCACGAGGCCAGCAAAGAATTCAAAATGGCTAAACTCTACTTGGATGTGATGAAAAAAGAACGCGCCGACGGCCAGAACCCAGATATCCGGCTGACCAGAAGCAAATGGGGACGCGACGAGTGAGCAATCCTTGACTTCCAACCATAAAAAGCCAGCATGCGCATTCTCCTTTCCTCCGCCAATTTCTGCAATTCGCCCTACGTCGTCTATCCTCTCGGCATCGGCGTGCTCGCCTCTGCCTTGAGCCAGGCCGGCCATGAGGTACGCCAGTTCGACCCGCTGTCGCTCGGCGACTATCAAGCTCAAGCCCGCGTCCTGCTCCAGGACTTCCGCCCGGAACTGATTGGCGTCAGCATCCGCAATCTGGACGATATCGACAGCCGCCAGATCACGGATCGGCTGCTCGGTGAATCCCTTGACGTGATCCGCTTCTTCCGCGCCGAGGCGCCCGGCGTGCCCATGGCCCTAGGCGGCCCGGGCTTCTCCCTGTATGCCGAAGACATCCTCCGCCTGACCGGCGTCGAATACGGCATCTGCGGCGAAGGCGAAGACGCCATTGTCCAGCTCGCTGACAGCCTGGCCGCTGACAAGCCCCTTCGCCCCGGCGTGCTCCGCCTTCCCAACACCACCCTGGCCGGTGCAATCTATGACGACGCCATCGCCGATTTCTACAATGCGGAGACGCACCTGATTCCGGTTCAAACCAAACGCGGCTGCCCGTTCCGCTGCGTCTATTGCACCTACCCAGTCCTGGAAGGACGCAAAATCAGAACCCGCGACCCTGACGACGTCCTCGCTGATTTGGCTGACATCCATGCCCGCTGGCCAGACGCCATGGTCTATTTCGTCGATTCAGTCTTTAATGACCCGTCCGGGCACTATAAAAAACTTCTGGAAGCCATGCTGAGCAACGGCTTGAACCTGCCTTGGACCGGCTTCATCACGCCTGCCAGCCTGACCGAAAGCGACATCCGCCTCATGGTCAAAGCCGGTCTGGTCGCTGCTGACCTCGGCGTTGACGCCGCCACGGACCAGACCCTGGCCGGCATCGGCAAAAATTTCTCCTTTGCGGACGTCCAGCGCTGCTGCCATCAGCTGCTTGACCACGACGTCTTCATCACCACCAATGTAATGTTCGGCGGCCCCGGTGAAACCGAGGCGACCGTCCAACAGGGCATTGCTAACCTGCTCTCCCTTGAACCAGCCTATTCCGTCATCTTCGCCGGCATCCGCCTGTTCCATGGCGCACCGCTCATCGAAACCGCCCGCCAGCAAGGCAAAATCCCGGCCGATTGGAACGGCATCGGCGCACTCTACTACTTCGCCCCGGGCATTGACCCCGAACGACTCCACGAAATGCTGCTGGAAGGCTTCCAAAACAGCCGCTATTGCATCTACCCGCCGGGCAGCCGCAACCACGATATTCAGATGATTCACAAATTCGGCTTTATGAAATTGCGTAACTTGCGCCTTGGAAAGAAATGACCCGTTGCCTCTGCGCCATCCCTGTCTATAACAACGCCGCGACCGTCGTCGACGTCGCCCGGCGCTGTCGGCGCTACCTGCCGGATGTACTGGTCGTGGATGACGGCAGCACTGACTTGACTCCCAGCCACCTGGACGCCCTGCGTGACGCCGGCGTCGACCTGCGCCGCCACGACCGCAACCAGGGCAAAGGCGCAGCCATCCTGACCGCCCTGGCTGTCGCCGTCGAACGCCAGGACGACTACCTGATCACCATTGACGCAGATGGCCAGCACTTCCCCGAAGACCTGCCTGCCTTCCTTGCCATCCTGGAGCAAGAGCCGGAAGTGCTCCTGGTCGGCTGCCGGAATTTCGGCGAAGACGTGCCGGAAAAAAGCAAATTCGGCCGCGCCTTCGCCAATTTCTGGCTGAAGTTGGAAACCGGCGTTGACTGCGGCGACTGCCAGAGCGGTTTCCGCGCCTATCCGGTCAAAGCCATCAGCCAACTGCGCTTTCTCAGCCGCCGCTATAACTTTGAATCAGAAGTGCTGGCACGCGCAGCCTGGGGCGGCGTCAAAATCATGGACACGCCGATTGCGGTTTCTTATCCGAAAGACCGCGTCAGCCATTTTGACCCCTGGCGCGACAATCTGCGCATTTCGCTCATTCACGCCTGGCTGGTGACGCTCCGCCTGCTGCCCTGGCGGCCGCGCCGAGTGTCCAGTCTGCCGCCGCCGCCCCAGCCGGTCATCCAGCAGTGCCGGCATCCACTCCGCAGCCTACGCCGCCTCCTCAAAGAAAATACCACCCCTGGCGGCCTGGCGGCCTCAGCCATGCTCGGCACCTTTCTGGCCATCCTGCCCATCCCCGGCTTCCATACGCTGGCCATCATCTACTTCGCCACCCGCCTGCATGTCAACGCTGCCCTGGCCCTCGCCATCCAACACCTGTTTGTCCCCCCATTTACGCCTTTCCTTTGCCTCCAACTCGGTTTTTTCCTTCGACACGGTCATTTCTGGACTGAACTGACCATTAAGAACGCCGTCCACGAGATGCACCTGCGTCTGTTTGAATGGCTCCTAGGCAGCCTCATCCTCGCGCCCCTGGTCGCCATCCTCGCCGGAATCATCGTCTACCTAGTCGCTTCTCGACTCCAAGCCCGACCTGACTCTTCTTCGAAAGCCTCCTGAAAATTAATCGCCATGTCCACCGACCGCCAGGACAATCTCAGCGCCACCCGCGGCAACGCCTTCGGTTTCTGGTTCTTCCGAACCATGCTCCGCTGGGCCGGTTTAAAGCCGACCTGCGCTATAGTCTGGCTCATCACCTTTTTTTATGCCCTCGCTGATCGCCAGGCCCGGAAAAGGACGCTATCTTATCTGAACCGACGTTTTCCCGGCGACGGCCCGCTCCGCCGCTTTCTCCATATCTGGCGATTGTTCACCGCCCAGGGGCAAGCCCTGGTCCTGGCGCGCCAACTGGCCAGCCCAAACCCAAACATCGCCTTCGTAGAGGAAAACCGCCAGGCCATGGCTGAACTCATTGGCAACCAGGACCAGGGCGTCATCATCGTCACCAGCCACTTTGGCTGCTGGCAGGCAGCCATGGCCGCCCTCGCCGGCTTCAACCGCAAAATCAACCTCCTCGTCCAAGCTGACAACCGTATCGACGTCGAAAAACTCATGGCCGTCCCCCATCATCGTTCTTTGTTCCATCAAATCATCGCCAGCGACGGCCCGGGAGGCGGACTGCTGGAGTGTCTGCAAGCGCTCCAAAACCGCGAAGTGGTCTGCATCATGGGCGACCGAACCGCTGGCGCCAAGACTGTCAGCGCCGATTTTCTCGGCGCATCGGCGAGTTTCCCGATTTCGCCGTGGAATCTCACCGCCCGCAGCGGCTGCCCTGCCATCGTATTCCTCATCGCCTTCCAAATCGCCGAACGCCAACTAATTTTCCATTTCAGCGACCCTATCCTGCCGGCTGCCAATCCAAACCACAAACTCACCCCTGAAGACGTAAAACCCGAAGTCGAAAAATACGCCGCTGAACTCGAACACATGGCCAAACGCTTCCCGTACCAGGTGTTCCGCTTCGAAGACTGGGACTGAAAACCAACTCCCTTAAGATAAGGACAAACACCGTGGATGAACAAACCGCTAATTTCCGCCGAGAATTCAAGGCCAACCTAATTGAGTGGCTGCAAATCGAAGACAAGACGCCGGACGATATTGTCGATGATGAGCCGCTATTCGGCGAAGGCCTCGGCCTCGACTCCCTTGACGCCGTCGAAATCGTCATCATGCTCCAGCGCAAATACAACATCAACCAACGCGAAGTCGATGAGAAGCGGGAAGTCTTCACCACCTTCGCTACCTTGAGCGATTTTGTCCAGGAACGGAGCAGCCGGCAATGAACGTTTGCATCTCGGGCTTCGGCGCTGTCTCCAGCCTCGGAGTCGGCCTGGAAGCCACTCGCCAAGGTCTTTACGCACCCCCTAAGCTGCCGACTCTGCCGACCAGGGTCGACACGTCTCTGCGCCTGCCGGTCTTCGAAGCGCCCTTGGCCGGCGAATCCGGCCAACCTGGCGGCTTCACCAACACCATGCTTGAACTGGCCCTGACCGAAGCGCTTGACCAAGCCGGCCTGACCCGCTCTAGCCTGGCCGGCCGGAAAGTCGGCGTCTGCATCGGCACGACTGTCGCCTGCCAGCTCAACAATATCCCGTTCTACGCTGACCTGCGCTCTGGGCAGCCAGCCGACGCTGACCTCTTCCGACGCTACGTGGTCTCCGCCCCGGCTGAATGGCTGCGTCGGGAACTGAAACTGAATGGGCCGGCCATCAATGTCTCCAACGCCTGCGCCTCTGGCGCTGACGCCATCGGCATTGGCGCACTCTGGCTGGAGCAAGGCGTCTGCGACCTGGTCATCGCCGGCGGCGCCGATGAACTGAATAAAGTCCCGCTTGACGGCTTCCACGCCCTGGGTATCTGCTCTAAACAGCCCTGCCGACCCTTTGCCGCCGACCGCGATGGACTCAACCTGGGCGAAGGCGCTGGCATCATGGTCTTAGAACGGCCTGACGACGCGCGCCGACGCGGGCATCGCCCACGGCACACCCTGGCCGGATTCGGCAAAACCGCTGACGCCTACCATATCACCCAGCCGCACCCAGAAGGCGTCGGCCTGGAAATCGCTATCACCAACGCCTTGCAGCAAGCCGGCGCCAAGGCGGCTGACATCGCTTTCATCAATGCTCACGGCACCGGCACTGACGTCAATGACCGAGTCGAAGGCCAGACCCTGGCTCGTCTCTTTCCGCCAAACTTCGCCTACATGTCAACCAAATCCCTGATTGGACACACCCTGGGCGCGGCCGGCGCGCTGGAAGCGATCTTCACCTGCATCATGCTGGAGCAAGGCGTTGTCGTGCGCAACCACCGCAGTCCTGTCTGCCCGCCTGACATTCCCGTTGCCCCGTTGAGCGCCGACCTGGCCTTTGCCGGCGACCTCGCCCTGTCCACCTCGCTGGCTTTTGGCGGCTCTAACACCGCCCTCGTTATCAAGAGGATGTCCTGATGTTCATCGACAATTTTGTCGCCTATTCCGACCAGGCTTTGCCTGGATTTGAGCTCCTCACCCCGGAGCTTTTGAAGCGCACCCGCGAACGCGCCGCGATCCGCCGGGCTGATCGCTATACTACCATGATCGTGACCGCCGCCCTTGATCTCCTGGATGACGAAGCGGCAGACGATGGCCTGGCCCTGATCACAGCAACGGCCTTTGGAACCCACCGCACGACTTTCACCACCCTGGATGACATCCTCGATTTCCCGGAAGCGCAAATCCTGCCGACCAGGTTCTCCCACTCTGTCCACAATGCTGCTGCAGCCTATGTCGGCGCCGCTCTCAAAATGCGCGGTCCGGCCATTGCCCTGGCCGGCTTTGAGCAGGTGCTCTGCGAAGCCCTCGACCTGGCCAAGACGCTCCTGGACGGCGGCCTTTGCACCCGAGCCATGGTGATCGCCGCCGAAGAAAAGGCCCTGTTGACGGAAAAGGCGCACGAGCTGTGGCCAGAACGTTTCGCCGCTGACATGCCCGAAGGCGTGGTCGGCTTCCTGCTATCCTTGTCACCCCAGGACAACCGACGCGGTCGCCTGCTCCTGGACCGGTCAGCGCATCTCTCCTTATCCTCGCCCTTTACTTTTGGCGGCGATGCCAAGCTTTTCCAAGCGCTCGCACACGCCGATGCAACCGGCGAACATCGCCTGTAGAACGCCGCCCGGCCAAACCGAAAGCCCTCTCTCGCACCTGTCGCTATGACCAATACTCATCTCCTTCGTCAAACCATTGCCGCGCTCATGGCCGTCGTCAGCCTTTGCCTGCTCAACGGCTGCCTGCACTTGGAGCAAAAGCTCCAGTTTCTGCGCGACGGCAGCGTCATCGCCACCTACCACTACGCTGTCCCGGCCGCCATGCTCCCGGCTCTGACCGCTGCCCAAGACGCCCTGGAACAGCAGTTGCCAACCCCAGCCCAGGATGACGCTGCCAGCGCCCAGCCAATGAACTGGTTCCTGAATGAAACCGCTGTCAGAAACTTCTTCCAGCGCCCCGGAGTCGAACTGCGGCAATACCGCCAAACTGAAAGCGATGGCCAGCATCACGTCCACATCGTCATCCTCGCCCGGGACGGTGCCCGCGCTGTCAACACTGGCCTGTTCGGAACCATGACCGTAAAAAAACAGGAGGACGACCGCACTGCCTTCACCGTCGAACCGCCCGGCTACAACCAAGCCTGGACCAAAGAGCAAGTCGAACGCATGCGTAAACTCTGCCCAGACTTGAAATTGACCCTGACCGTCGTCGCGCCGACTGATATCGTCACTAGCAATGGCGTCCAGACCGACGCGCACACGGTGACCTGGACTTTTGCTGACGACGGCGTCGCCCACAACCCCTTTGCCATCATCCCGACCCTCAAGGCGACCTGGTAACTACGCACAAAAAACAACCGTCCAGGCCTGTCGCCCGCCGCGACGATGAACCAGCACTACGTCAGCGACTACGACTATGACCATGACCATGCCATCCCTCTCTGAAGGCGTCCAACAGGCCGCCAAACTTCTGCCGACGCGTTTCCCAAACTGGCAGTCGCCGCAATTCTTCCTGCAATTCGGCAGCGGCTTTGACCTGGAAACGCTTTTTGACGCGCCTGCACAGTCCCTGCCCATGCAGGAACTGCCTGGCATGCCTTGCCAGCCTAACCCAGACCGCGAACACCCGGACCTGCTCTACGGCGTTGTCTGCGACATCCCGGTACTGGCCACTCGCGGCCACCGCCATCTGTACGAAGGCCTCGGCCTCTACCCGTGTCTCCTCCCTCTCTGCACAGCCTGGAAACTCGGCGCACAACGCCAACTCTTCATCGACAGCAGCCTCAGCCTCCGCCAGGAAATCAAAGCCGGAACCTGGACGCTCCTGGTCGACTACATCAACGGCCATCCCTTCTCGCCGCTTGACGGCAACCACGACCTGCTCGAATCATCGTTCCCTGACATGACTAACGCCTTCTCCCAAGAACAGAATTCCGAACTGTTCAACGCCATGTTTGATGTCGGCCTCTCCCCTCGCCATAGCATTTTCATGGCTCAACCAGGCTCGCAATTCTGCTCTGTCGCTGAAGCCGAAGTCGCCCGTTCCAACGGCGCCGACCTCATCGGCCATGATCTGGTCATGGAAATCATCATGGCCCACGCCCTCGGTTGCAAAGTCTCCGCCCTAGTTCTGGCCGCTGCCATGGCGCCAGACTACCGCGGCAAACCGCTCCGCCGCCAAGACCTGCTTGATAACTGCCGCTTCTGCTCCCAAGACATCATCCGAGGACTGCGCAAAGCCATACCAGAACTGATCGCTGATGCCGCGCCACCAGTCCGATTGCCAGACGCAGACGCCGATGACATCCTCCACCGTGACTTCAAACGACCAACAGGACGCACAACCCCAAACCCGCTGTCCCTGAAAAAGTCATAACGAATTGATACGAGGGGCGAGGGGCGAGGGGCGAGGGGCGAGAGTGAGCTTGGACTACGCTATCTGCCATGTCTACCGCGTTCACCGACGCACAACGGCAGAAATGCTAAAAGTGCGAAACACACGGCAGCCTATAAGGCTATACTATTGCGTACGGCATCCTCCGTCCACCATGTCCACCATGTCCACATCCTTTTGCGCCGTAGGCGCTTAACCATGCTTAACCCCAGGCTTTAGCCTGGGGATAGGCACGCCCCGAAAGTGGTGCCTTGTAAAGGCACTACAGAAGACTGACCGTTTGCCGCATTACACAGGCCGAAACGCTGTTTTTCCACGCCTGCAATAGACAACCCGACTTTGTTCAATTATGTTATGAATTTAACATTTGCATGCCATTCCCAATCATAAATTCCAATGCCATAAAAATAACCCAAGGCTCATAATGAAAAAACACAACTGGCTGCTCATCGGCGTCGCACTCGCCCTGGCCTGGGCAGGCATCGCCCGCGCGGAAAGCGATTTTTCCCAATTCATCGCCAATCGCACCCTCCAAACCGAAGCCCAACAACTGGAAATTGACGGCAAATACGCTAAAGCCGCCAAACGCTACCTCAAACTGGCCAAGCGGGTCAAAGACCCGAAAAACCAGGCCGGCTGGACGTTGCGCGCCGCCGACTGTTACTTCACAGCCAATAAAAGCCACAAGGCTCTGGAAGTCTATAAAAACTTGCTCGCCAACTCCCCCTTCTTTGTTCCCTATGAACACGTCGTGGGAAAACTCCGTATCATCGCGGAAAGATTCGTCGATGGCGACGGCACCTTCCTTGGCATTCGTGACAAAGAGACGGCCATCGCCATCTACGAACTGATTATCCAGGAGGCTCCGTCCATCCATGTCTCCCTGCAAGACCGCCTGCGCATGGCTGAATTGCTCAAGGAAACCAAGCGGCTGGAAGAAGCCGTCAATGCCTATCAGGCCATCCTTAGGCTTGACCCCAGCCTGGATGACGTCCGCCTCGAACTGGCCCTTGTCCTGTCTGAACTGAGCAAGACTGGCGATGGCGACGGCACCAAGCTGCGCGCGGCGGTGCGCCACGCCGAAGCGGTCAAGGAAAACCAGCCGGAGCACCCCCGCCGCAAAGAGATCGACCTCCTGCTCCGCGACGCCCGCGAACAAGACGCCCAAAGACTGCTTGACCTCGGCAAATTCTACCTCCGACCCGCCCATCGGCGCACCGGCGCGGCACGACGCTATCTGATCGACGTGCTACGCGATTACTCAGACACTCAGGCCGGATGGGAAGCTAAAAAAATCCTGGACGATAACCCGTCCCTCCGCGAAGCCCCTGCCATCAATGACGACGACAAACCGGCTGACAAGCCCTGATGCCGGACGCACGAGGCCAGGTTCGCCTCTCTCCCAACCTCCTGTCCCGTTGCCTCCAGCGGCAACACTCCTTACAGGAAAACCACTATGAAAAAACATCTGCTCCTAGTTTCGGCTCTGGCCGCTATCTGCGGGTTGATGCTCACCGCCTGCCAATACCATTGGGGTTCATCTCGCCCCGAGGGGCTCTATGGTCTTGATGTCGGCGTTGTCACCAATCTGACCCGAGAAGGCGCCCTGACCGCCGCTTTCCGCAAATCAATCCAGGAGCACATCAGCACTGATCCCGGCCTGAGCAGCAGCCTGATCACCCACCAGCTGAATGTCGAACTGGAAAATCTCTACCAAAAAAATATCGCCCGCGCGGAACTTCGCGACCGCGACAGCCGCGAAGACGACAGTGCGGCCTACCAGACTGTGCTCTACCGCTTGGAACTGCGCGCCCGCTACACTGTCTGCGGCCGCAATGACACCAGCGCCACGCCCGTCCTCACCGGCACGGTCATCGGCCGCGCCGATATTCCCCGCA
>JAAZKI010000596.1 GCA_012799905.1 Lentisphaerota bacterium
ATTTCCTGGCGCCGCCGAACGACGCGCTGTTCAACAACCTGTGGGGCTTGCACAACACTGGCCAGACCGGCGGCACCCCCGGCGCTGACATCAATGTCATGCCGGTTTGGGACGCCGGCTACACCGGCTCGCGTGACGTCGTCGTCGCAATTATTGACTCTGGTATTGACTATACGCATCCTGACCTGCAAGCCAATATGTGGGTCAATACCGGGGAAATTCCGGACAATGGCATTGACGATGACGGCAACGGCTTTGTCGACGACGTCTATGGTTATGACTTCCATAATAACGACGGCGATCCGCAGGACGATGTCGGCCACGGCACGCATTGCGCCGGCACGATTGGCGCTGTCGGCGATAATATGATTGGCGTGGCTGGCGTCAACTGGAACGTCCGGCTTATGGCGCTGAAGATCGGCGGCCAGGACGGCATTTTCACGATGGACGCGATCAGCGGCATTGAATATGCCGTGCAGATGGGCGCCCACATCTCGAACCACAGCTGGGGCGGCTACGGCTATTCGGAGGCATTGTATGACGCCTGTCGCAGGGCGCTGGCAGCCGGCCACCTGCTGATCTGCGCAGCCGGCAATGAAAGCAACGACAACGACGGCCCCTGGCAGTCGTACCCGGCCAGCTACGACCTCCCCAACATCCTGGCGGTCGCGGCGACCGATCACAATGACGAGATAGCCTGGTTCTCCAACTATGGCGCGACGACGGTTGACGTCGGCGCACCAGGCGTTGACATCTGGTCGACTATTCCCGGCGGCGGCTATGCCTCTAATCAAGGCACGTCGATGGCGGCTCCGCATGTCACCGGCATTGCTGCGTTGCTCAAGTCGCGGTTCCCGAATGCAACGGCGCTTGATCTGAAGGAAGCCATCATGGCCGGCGCCACGCCCGTGCCCAGCCTGACCGGCATTACGGTCACCGGCGGCCGCGTCAACGCCCAGGAGAGCGCTGATATCCTGGCGGCGCGGGATATGGTGCTGTGCCTGCGCGGCAATGGCCTGATCAAAGTTGCGTCCGGCGAGCAGTATGTGCTTGACTTGAGCGCGGCTGACCTTGGCGCCCGTGCACCTGGCTTTAACGGCAGCGCTCCTGCCATTGGCCGACGCGCGGTGCCGGCGGACGATGCGGCTGCCGCAGAGACGAGCGTCACTGAGCTGGCGTTCTTCTCCGGCGACGGCGATTCCGACGGCATGCCAGAATGGTATGAAGTCGCGGCAGGGCATGATCCCGGCACCCAGGACGGCACTTTTGACAATGACGGTGACGGCCTGACCAATTACTTTGAATACCTGGCCGGCACCTCGCCGTGGAATACAGTGTCGTTCGGCACGACCCTGGATCAGGATACCCTCAACCCGGTTCTGAATCAGACCTACAACTACTTGCAGAGCCTTGGCTACCACCCGCTCACCGGTCTGACCGACGCCCAGGTGGTCGCCCTCGGCGCTCTGCCGGCGCCTGGCGTGGCCGACTACTACACGATTCTGAACCTGGATGACGACTGGGTGAACGAGTCGGATACTGCGGCAGTCAACGGCACGACTGCGGCCAGCGACGCGGCTGATATCCATGCCAGCAATCCGCTGCTGCCGTACACCAGCCGGGTGTTGACTATCCCGGCCGGCGGCGGTTGCCTCGAATTGCCCAACCAGCCGCGGTTTGTGATGGCGGCTGGCTGGAGCATTGACGCCTGGGTCAAGCCGGCAGCGCCGCCGACCGCAGGAGAAGTGACGGCTGGACGCAAGGTCACGATTATCCGTCGGGAAATCGACACCAACCTCGACGGCGTCTTTGAGTCGGCCAACTACGAACTTGGCTTGAAGGCGGTCAACGCCGGCTTGGCCACGTCACCCAAGTATGCTTGGAAGCCGTATGTCGCCTTTACCAGCGCTGTCTTCGGGTCGGAAACCCCGGCTGTCCTCTCTTGCGAGGCGGCGGTCGCCCTGGCGGAAGGCACCTGGTCGCATATCGGCGGCATCTACAGCCCCGGGGCGCAGACTCTCACGGTGTTGGTTGACAACAAGAATCCGCGCATCAAGAGCGTGGCTGGGGTCACGCCGGTTGCAGACGCCATCGGCGTCAGCCGGGTGCGGGTCGGCGCCGGCTTTGTCGGCTCGATTGACGCTGTGCGCATTTGGAACATCTCCAAGCCTGACTTCAGCGATTACCTTGATTCGTCAACCTCGACATTGCCGGAGACGCCTACGCTCAGCCAGGGCCTGGTCGCCTACTATCTCTTCGACGACGGCGGCGTCACTGCACAGGACTTCGCCGCGCCGCTGGATGACTGGAACCTCGGCTGGCTCCATGCTGCGAAGCCGATGCTCGGCGCTTCGTTCGCGGCTGAGATCAGCCCAATCACCCCGACTGACGTTGATTCCGACGGCGACGGCATGCCTGACTGGTGGGAGACGCTCTACGGCCTCGACCCATACAATCCGTATGACGCTGACTGGGACCTCGATGGCGACGGCCTGACCAACCTCTATGAGTACCTGGCCGGCACCAATCCGACGATTCGCGATACGGATGGCAATGGCATTTCCGATGCCAACGAAGACCCGGACAAGGACGGCCTGACCAACCTGGAAGAGCAGGGCTGGGGCAGCCATCCCGCCTTGGCTGATTCTGATGACGACGGCATCAATGACAAGATCGAAGTGATGTTCGGCTCCTCGCCGATCCATCCGATGAGCATCGTTGTCGATGCCGCTGGCAACAAGCTCGACGACGCGGCCATTGCAGCGCTGCCGGTTTCCGGCGTGCTGGTGCCGCAGGTCGGCGCGGACGTGTACGGCTATGTCGTTGCCAACAACATCGACACCTCGGAGTGGGGCTATGCCCAGGCGCCGGCTATTTCGCTGAACATCGGCAAGGACGCAGCTGACCTGTCAACCGAGACGTATCGCCTGCCAGAGCCTGACCGCTTTGCGGTGGGCAAGGGTGACTTTACGGTGGAGATGTGGGTCAAGAAGTCGACTGTTGAGCCGACGGCGACGCGCGAATGGCTCTTCACCTTTGTCGGCGCGACCGGCTATGCCTATCGCCTCGGCCTTGATGTCGGCGGCCAGCCGATCGGTCAGATTTACCATGCTGACACGGATGCGGTTCTGGCCACGGCCGGCGGCGCTTACCCATACCGCCTGCCGGGCGATCCTGCGGTCAGCGTCAATGACGTCACGCCGCCTCTGGAAGACGATACTTGGACGCACTTGGCCTTGGTCTGGTCGCATGACAGCAAGTCCCTGGTTCTGTACCGCGACCGTCTGGCCATCATTGGCTCGGCCACGGTCAGCAATGCTGACGTCATCGACTTTGGCACGGCTGCCACCCGCGCGGTCATCGGCAAGTTGACGGTTCCGGCCGGCGGCTTGGCTGCGATTGACGAGTTCCGGGCCTGGACTAGCGCCCGCACTGAAGAGCAGATCGACTACTGGGCCGGTCGGATCATTCCGGCGCCGCTGACGCCCACCCTCGAAATCAGCTACATGCGCGAAGCGTATCCGCTGGTCGCCAACTATCGCTTTGACGACGGCGGTCAGTGGGTCGAGGACTTTGCCCACTTCCGCAACCGGAGGTACATGCTCAACCTGAAGGCTGATGTGCTGGAACCGGAAGCCAAGGTGCTGGAAGGCTGTGACGATATCGACGGCGACGGCATCCCGGAATGGTGGGTCAACTACCATAAGCTCGACGCGTTTGTGCGCGAAGACTTCCGCGATGACTGGAGCAACGAAGGCTGGCTGTGGGCGGCTGCCTTGACCGGCACCACCTTCAACGGGTTCTACGGCTACACCCAGGATGTCGGCTATCTGCCGCTCAGCGATGGCACGTACACTTGGGTCGGCATCGAAGGCATTGGCGACTACACGCCGGACAATGATCCGCTCATGCCGGACCACCTGTATGTCGCTATCCACAAGTACTTCAGCTTGTCGGTGCGGCCGGTGCATGCGTACCTCAACTTCAACGTCTATTCCGCCACAGTGTATTCGGTGACCATCAACGACCGGACTGTTCCGTACAGCCCCAGCTCTGACGTGGCCGAATACCTCCGCGTCGGCCGGAATAAGATTGTGGTGCACTACTACCGCACCCAGCTCCGCTCCTATGAGCGTCGAATCATGGTCGGCGCCACTGAGGTCACCATGCGCCGCTACCATTTCCGCGGCTGCATTGACGTCGAACTTGACGTTGATGGCAACAAGGTCATTGCCTACGGTCACGATAACCTCTATGACCCGCGGGCAGCGTGGTACTACCGCGCCTCGACCGAGTACTCCTACCGCCATACCAACACCGGCGCCGGCGTTGCGACCGGCGGCATCTTCGGTATTGACGCGAACTCTTTCACCATCGACAATGCTGATTACGGCATGTTGAACGACGGTGACGGCGACGGCCTGGACGTGTACTGGGAATACATACTCGGCACCAACCCCAATGCTCGCAGCTCCAAGGGCGTCATCGAAGCCTCGGCCGACTTTGACGGCGACTCCCTCAGCAACAGCTGGGAAATCGCGCGCGGCCTGCATCCGCTGCTGGCAGATACGGACAATGACGGCGTTGCCGACAACCTCGAGTACGGCGTCGGCTCCGATCCGCTTGATGTCAATGACCCGATGGTCAATCGTTCGGCGCTGTTTGACGGCGAACCCGGCAACTTCCTGCTGCTGCCCAGCCAGAAGCGCTTCCTGCTGGATGCGTGGACGGTTGAGGCCTGGATCAAGCCTAATGATGACAACGCCAACGGCATCATCCTTGAGCGCAAGGTCGGCACGTCTGACCCCGCCAACCCACTGGTCAACTATCGCCTCGGCTTGTGGAACGGCCGGTTCTACACCTCGTTCACCAGCTTGGCCGGCAGCATGGATACCTTGACTTCACCGGTAGCCTACAAGCTCCCGGCCGGGGTCTGGACGCATGTGGCCTGCACTTACAACGGCACGGATGCGTTCACCATCCTGATCAATGGCGCCGTGGTGGCCAGCAAGTATGCGACGGTTCAGCCGGTGACGGTCGGTCCGGGCGTAGTCAGCGTCAAGGCCGGCGAAGGCTTCAGCGGTCGGATTGATGAAATCCGGCTGTGGGACGTCGCCCGGAGCGCGGCTGACATCCTCGCCGCCCGCAAGACCACGCTGTTCGGGGACGAAGAAGGCCTGATTGCCTACTACCGCTTCGACGATGTCAACTTCGCCGGGCGGATGGCTGTCGCTGGCTTGGCGACGCTGGAGCCGGCCACTGAACCCTGGGCGTTCCGCAAGGCGGCTGACAGCCTCCTGGCCAACGCCAACGACTGGCTCGCCGGTTGGAAGAACGCCGCCACCTTTGTCGGTGCACTCTATGACGCTGCCGGCAATCTGTCCACCACTTACACGGTCGTCGAAGACTTTGACAGCCCGCTGGAGGATGACCTCGACACCAACAACAACATGATTCCCGACCGCTGGGAGCGCAGGTGCTTCGGCGGATTGCTGGAAGAGGGTGACGAGTTCAACGACTACGTCGTCGTCAACGGCATCACCTATGGTGACGGCGATGGCCTGAACATCCTCTACGAATACTTGTCCGGCACCAACCCGCTTATCGCCATGACCGATGGCATTGACTGGGACGGCGACCGCGACGCTGACGGCGACGGCATGCCTAACCTGGATGAGCAGTTCTTCGGGTCGCGGCCTGATATGCGCGACACGGACGATGACGGCTTCTCCGACGGCTTTGAGGCCGGCTACAACTACTTTGTCCAGGATGAATTCGGTGTCTGGGTCGAAATGCCTGGCCTGGGCGTAGACATCTCCTCGCCGGTCGCTTCTCTGGATCAGCCCAATGCACCGGAAGACACGGACCCGACTAACGATCCGACCGGTGCGGCTACACTGCCCGAGATCGCCAAGGTGCTGCGCCTGGATGGCAGCAATTCCATGGCGGTTCTGGACAACCCGGTACACAGCGGCAACACGCTGTCGGTGGCATTCTGGTTCCGGGCTGACATGTATGACGCTGCCAGCGACCAGCTCACTGGCGCCGGCGCCGCGCTGCCCACAACGCCGACTACATTCCTGCGGCGGACGGTCAGCAGCGCCAAGGGGAATTGCAACTACCTGTTCTCCTTCACCAAGGACAAGATTTCGTTCCGGGTCAACCGCAGGTCGGCATCGACCACGCCGGTCGGCCAGCAGGTCGACTATCAGCCTGAAGGCGGCCTCAAGCCGGGCGAGTGGTACCTGATTGCTGGTATCATCGACCTGGAAGGCCAGGTGCCGTCGATTACGATTATCGGCATCAGCCGCAAGTACACTGCCCTCACCGGCGCAGTCGAGTACACGCACCTGACCAAGACCGTCAACTTCACCGGAACCCAGGGCAGCATCGTCGGCGACGCCGGCGTCTTCCTGGCTGGCCCGGCGGAGACGGAAACCTGGCCCGCGAACCTGGTCGTCGACCTTGACAACGTCTGCGTCTGGTCTGCGGTCAAGGAAGTCGCCACCATCCGCATCATGCTGGAGGAAACCAGCACCTCCCAGGGCGATTTCGCCACTGGCCTGGTCTCCCAGTTTGTCTTTGACGACGGCGGAGTGACAGCGGAAGACATCATCGTCCAAGAGGATTGGTGGACGAAGTGGCGGCATGCAGGCGTTATGACCGAAACCGGCCCAGGACTCTCCGACGCCATCGGTCGCGGCATGATCCTCGACTCCTCGCTGGCCAACCTTGATTCCGACAAGGATCACGACGGCCTGCCGGATGACTGGGAAATCTTCTTCTTCGGTCACCTCGGCTACAGCGGCTCTGATGATCCGGACGGTGACGGCCTCACCAACAAGGAAGAATACGACTTGTCAGCGGATTACCGCGATCCTGAGATCACAGCGGCCTACTTGGGCAATCCGCCGTATGGCGCACCGGCAGGCTGGGTCGGCGATTGGCTGGCATGGCTGAATCCTGCTCAGCCTGATACTGACGGCGATTCCATGCCGGATGGCTGGGAGCATCGCAACACCCTCAATCCGCTTGACCCGTCCGATGCCGAAGAAGACCCCGATGAGGACGACCTCTGCAACTGGAAGGAATATTACTATGGCACACTGCCATGGAATCCTGACACTGACGGCGACGGCCTGCCGGATGGCTGGGAAGTCCGCTACATGTCGACCGACGCCACCGGCGCCATCGTCGACCCGTCCATGGACCCGCTCAATCCCGATGGCCCGTACGGGGCGGACGGCGATCCGGACAATGACGGCCTGACCAACATCGTCGAATACACCTACGGCACCAACCCCATCGTCTATGACGGTCCTAATAAGGACACGGACGGCGATGGCATCACCGACGAGATCGAACGCCAGGACGGCGTCAACACAGACTCTGCGTTGACTGACACTGACGACGACCAGTTTGACGACTACGAGGAACTCTCGGTCGGCACCCGCGGCTATGACAGCCTGAGCAAGCCCTCCATCACGGCGACGCGCGATTCCGGCTTTGTCTATGCCGGCAACTTGGTGGCGCAGATCATGCCTGCCAAGGGACCGCTCACGGTTCCGACCGCTGGTAACGAGGATCGCCTCGGCTTCGGCAGCTGGACAGTGGAAGCCCGCTTCCGTCTGCGTGAATTCAAGCTCAGCAATGACCAGTACGACGTCTATCTCGTGCGCCGGTCGCTGGCGCAAGGCACGTATGCTGACAACGAATCGGTTGACGTCGGCATCAATGACGCCTTCAACTACGCCATTGGCTACACGGTCAAGGCAACGGATGGGTCGACTTCCACGGCAGGCATCACTGATCCCGGCCGCAAAATCTACCCGTTCGTGTCCTGGAAGGCGAAAGGCATGCAGGAGCGCCGAATCACCTCGGCGTCTGGCATTGAATTGTCTGACGATCCGCTGGCGGGCGAGAATGAATTCCTGTACCGCAGCGACTGGTGCTTCCTCACCGGCGTCTACGATGCCAGCAGACAGCGCCTGACGATGTATCTCGACGGCGAGACGCATGGATTCCTTGACATCGTCACCGACACGACGGCTGCGGCCCAGTGCCCGACGGACGCGAAGAAGCTCGGAAAGAGCTATCAGACGTACGTGAAGCTCGGCGAGAACCTCGGCAATGTCCTGGCCGGCCCGGCGACGACGACGGAACGCCTGCTGTTGGACGAAGTCCGCATCTGGGGCGTTGCGCCGCATACGGTGGCGTTGACGGGGAGCGCTGACAACTATATCACCAACTTTGTTCGCTCCGCCCATGAGATTGCCGATGGCGCCAGGCGCCCAGTCACGCCGGTGTTCGGTCTGTATGATCCGTCGATCGGCGACCGTTATCAGGTGGCGCATTCTGGCGGCTTGCCCGTACAGCCGAACCGGCATGCGTACACGGTTGACCGGCGTGTTTCCGACAACCCGTGGCGGACCCGTCCGGGCACGCCCGGGACGTATGTCCGAGTCAGCTACCTTGACATGAACAACAACGACCGCTGGGAGCCCGGCGAGAACATCTGGCGTGACCGCACCGTAGCTCAGGCGCTGGAAGAAGACCAGTACAACGAGGACTTCGACGAAGCCAACTATGAGGCTACCGACGATATCCGGGCCTACTGGTACGATGACGTGATCGACCAGCGCCTGGCCATCGGCGCCAACCACGGCCGCTGGTATGCCGGCTATGGCTACACTACCACTACCAGGGCCACCAACACTGACGGCACCACGACGACGACGACCACGACGGTCTCGGCGGACGATTCCAGGGCCGGCAAGTGGCTGGATGTCTACTACAACGACCTCAACGGCAATAACCGTCTTGATGACGAGGACGACATCTGGATTGAATTCCGGCGTGGCGAATACGGTACTGACGACTACTACAACCCGGCGACCAGAACCTGGTACAGCGACACCAGCTGGTACCACGCCCGTCAGGCCAGTTGGGCCGAACGTCAGGGTCTGGCCTTGTACCTGCGCTTTGACGACGGCGGCGGCAGCATCGAAGACTATGCCTGGCATGCCGACTGGCGCAGCAAGCCGGTTTGGAAGCACAGCATCAGACCGCCTGGCCTGTTCGGACTCTTCCCGCCGGTACGGCCGACCAGCATTGGCGGCGTCGACTACCAGTGGGTCACCCAGGAAGACGCCTCCGGCTATGCCTGGGTCATTGACGCGGTCGAGCCGCCGACCAACCCGGTCACGGAAATCCAGACGTTGTCGAACGTGCGCAACGCCCAGGGCGAGATTGAATTCTGCTATCGCCCGGCGCCAGGCACGATCGATTCGGTCAACCTCCATAAGTACGATATCCTCACCGCGTCGATCCTGACCGAATCCAGTGATCCGGAAGGCGTGATGGTGAACTATCGCTACTATTGGCTGCACCTTGGCGCCAATCCGGCCAACGTCTATATCCAATCCGACGTGGCTGGCCCGGCTGACTGGACGTTGACCTTCGCGGACGGCGTCCTGGTGGACAGCCACACGGCGGACGGCTCACTGCCAGACAATGTGCTGTTGGCGACTGACGCCAGCCTCGACCTCTACAACTTCAGGTCGACGGTGCAGGTCGGCGACATCATCCAGCTGGCCGTGGTTGGCATCAGCGAGAGCGGTAAGAACAGCCAAGTCATGCTGTCAACGATCACAGTGTCGGCGGACGACTTGTACAAGGTTCCGGAGGCGCTGACGTTTGTGTCCTTCCTGCCGTTGACTCCGGCGGCTGGGGATAATTTGACGGTCAGCTTGCAGACTGCGGCTGGCGTCGACGGCTACATCGTGCTGGAATGGTACCGTAACCTGCTGCTCTACAACACCACCTTTACCAGGGTGCAGGCGGCAGGCACCTACACGGTCACGCTGGCCGGCAGGGCGCCGACGGGCAACCTGGTCACTGTTGACGGCGACGTCTGGTCGTTCAAGGCTTACTACAAGTCTGCGGTTACGAACGTCTATACCGACGCTGACGGCAAAGAAATCTCGGCCGCGCGCAGCCGCGTCATCCCGCCGACCACTACTGGCGGCGGAGAATGGATCCACCGCCTGATTGGCAGTCCGTTTGACGAGGAGATCGCAGAAGACGGCACCATGGCCGGCAACAACCCGCCCACCGCGCCGACGAGCGTGACCATCACCCCCAACACCGGCGATCAAGACACCATTTTCATCGCCAATGCGGTTGGCTCCGTTGATCCTGAAGGTCATATCTTCTCGTACCAGTACCAGTGGTATATTGACGGCGAAGCGGTGCTCGGGGAGACTATGCAGTTCTTCCCGGCAAATGGCACGACGGTTCCCGGCATTGCGCTTCCCACCGACCCGGAAGGCACCACGCCCGCGCCTGCGCCTCCGGTCACTAACTTGGCGGAAGGCGACCGGATTTCGGTGGCCGTCTATGCGATGGACATCTTTGGCGCACGGAGCACGGCGCGGCGCAGTGACATCCTGGTCATCCAGGATGACTTGGCCGACGCTGGCGGTGACGACTGGGCCTCGCTTGCATACGAGCCCAATAACACGCGACAGACGGCCGGCCGGCTGTTGCCGATGGAAGACATCACCGACCCGGACGACGAGTTCTCGCAGGAGCACTACTTCCACGAGCCTTCTGACGTTGACTGGTTCTGGTTTATCGTTCCGGAAACGTTGATCAACGGCAAGAAGTGGGTGTTGCTGGAAACCAATGACGGCAACCAGATGTACAACCATCTCCACCGGGCTGAGAATGACTGGGGCATTGACACGCAGATGGCGTTGTTCAACAGCGCCGGCAAGCTCATCTACCATTGCGATGACTACGGCAATCCCGTCGGCTTTGGCGGTACCAAGTACGCCCGCTTCGAGGGCGCCCTTGATCCTGGAATCTATTATGTCCAGATTTCGCTGGCGGTTCGCTCGACGTTCGATGTGACCAGGTCGTACTTCATCCACTATGCTTGGGATGAACTCGGCGGCAAGGAAGGCCCCACGCCTCCGACGTCGGTTGTCCTCACGCCCGGCAATCCGGGAGTGACCGAGGACCTGGTCTGCGAGGCTGAGGGCGCTTTGACTGCCGATGCCTCGACTGAGGTCACGTATCTCTACGTCTGGTATCGCAACGGCGTCTTGGTGCCGCTTGGCCAGAACGCGCCGGTTTCCGCCTGGAACACCGCTCGCTACGTCATCAGCCAAGCCAAGAACTTTGGCAACTCCCTAGGAGCGCCCAATACGATTCCGGCGGCCTACACGCTGGCCGGACAGACGTGGCAGTGCGCCGTCTATGCGATGGACGCCAACGGCTACAGCCATGGCGTCATGAGCAACCCGGTCACCATCAATACGTCTGAGTGGGACTTCCAGCTGCGAGTCGCCAAGACCTACAAGAACAACTACGGGCCAGTCACCGGCACTGACCAGGCCGTCAACCTCGGCTGGCGCAATGACGCCACCTTCGGGTTTGACCCGACCTTCGACAGCGCCTTGCCGGCAATTATGACGCCTGGCACCGGCGTTGAAGACGACTCCCCGCTGACGCTGGGTCGTATGTATTCGATCGGTTTGGATAACACCTATACCAAGTTGAATACAGACATCCGGCCGTATGGTCGGGCTACGTCCTGGTTCATCAAGGTCGAGATGGGCGATTCCAGCGCTGAGTCCATGGTCTTGTCCTGGGACAACACCATGCCGCCGCCGGATACGGTCGGCAACTTCACGATTACCCAGATGCGGCAGACGCCTGACGGCACTTACATGCCGGTTCCGGGCACCACCCAGATCATGACCGACATCACCTCCATTGTGCTTGAAGAGGAAGACATCATCAACATGCAGACGGATGTGTACGGGCAGCGTTACATCGTGTACCGCATCAGCCTGGGCGCTCCGGACAACCTGCAGGAAGTCACCCTTGAGAAGGGCTGGAATATGATTTCCTTCAGCATTACGCCGCTCAACAATGCGGTGGACGATGTGTTCTCCAGCGGCACGGAGAGATTCTACCGCGGCTCGGTCTGGATTTATGAGGATGGCCAGTACATCGTCGCCACCAACATCATTGCCACCAAGGGCTACTGGGTGTATGCGCCGGTGAAGCGTACCTTCAGCGTCTATGGCGACCTGGAGAAGACTGCCATCCGCCTCAGCAAGGGCTGGAACATCTCCGGGCCGGTTTACGACATCGCTGACTTCAAGACGGCCTATGCAGCCTATGCTGACAAGGTCGATCCTGACAACATCAGGATGTTCGTGTCCACGCCGGATGGCCAGACCAGCTACCAGCCGATCGTCGTCAATGGCAAATATCCGCTGTATGTCGGCAGAGCATACTGGATTTATGCCACAGAAGACGTGGAACTGCCCCTGATTCCGACCAAGTAACGGTTCGGGGGAAGTACAGAAAGTGCCGGCGCCGGTGCGTAAAAAACACCGGCGTCGGTTTTTCGACGAAAAGAGCAGGGCGGCGCCGCCCCTGGCGG
>JAAZKI010000441.1 GCA_012799905.1 Lentisphaerota bacterium
AGTCGCCTCCCGCTTGGCCAGAATGACCTGAGGGCCACCCCAACCTCGTAGAGGTGGCACCATGAGTAACCCCAGGTGAAGCGGAGCGGAACCTGGGGGTGAAGTCCCCCCCAAGCCTGAGCCTCGGGGAGGCGACACAAAAGTGCTGATTTGAAGGAAATCTTTCACAAAAACAAGAAGTTGGTCGACAGTAGTACAGAAATTTTGTCTAGGGGTACTGCTTTGGCGTCGCAGCTTGCACACGGCAGCGACTATCCCAGCGTGCGATTACGCCCGGCGTTTTTGGTTATGAAAACACGGTTGGCATTCCAGGGAAATTTCAATATATTTGTATTTTTGTTTTAGGCATCTTAAAGCACGCTGTTGCAATTCTCCTTGTTCAACTCAAAACATAGAAGGTTCATGGTTCATGCTTTACAGTGAAATCAAATATCAGCCGGAACAGACGCGGACTTACCTGGGTAGTCCGAGCATTATTCGACTGGAAGATGGCGCCCTGGTGGCGACGCATGATTATTTTGGCCCGGGCTGTCCCCGTAATCACGAGTCAGAGGAAGCACTGACCAGCGTTTACCGCTCCGAGGACAATGGCCTGAGTTGGCAGAATGTAACTCACGTGATGAACGCCTATTGGAGCACCCTGTTTATACATCGCGGCGTCCTCTACCTGTTCGGCGTCACCCAGCAATATGGCTCTATCGTCATCCGACGCAGCGATGACGGGGGCTTTACCTGGTCGCATCCAACGAATGGCAGCAATGGCCTGCTGTTCAAGGGCGGCTATTATCACGATAATCCTAACTACCACACCTCGTCAGTGCCATTTCTGTTCCATCGCAATCGCATTTACCGGGGGATGGAAGAATGCTGGGATGCCAAGTGGGGAAGCGGTTTCAAGACGTTTGTGATTTCCGCTGACCAGGATGCAGACTTGCTTGACGCCGCCAGCTGGACGATGAGCAATAAAATCCTTTTCCAGCATGACTGGCTGCCCAAAGAGTGGGAAGACGAAGGCTCCGGCGGCTGGCTGGAAGGCAATGTCTGCCTGGACCCGAAAGGACAAATCTGGAATATCCTGCGCGTCCATACGGCGCCACGCTACGACGTCGGCGCGATGGTTCGGGTGTCAGACGACGGCAAGGAGATTTCGTTTGATCCCAGCCAGGGATTCATTGAGATGCCAGGCGGCAAGACCAAGTTCGTGATTCGGCGGGACGAGCAGACCGGCTATTATCTCAGTTTAGTCAACGCGCCGTTGCAAAAGACGCCTTATCAGAGCGGCTGCCGCAATGTGCTGTCGCTGGCCAAATCAGAGGATTTGCGGCATTGGCAAGTCGTCAAGGAAATCTTGCGAGATGAATCTGGACTCGTGCCGCAGGATTCTGCGCGTTTGACCGGCTTCCAGTACGTCGACTGGCATTTTGACGGCGAAGAAGACATCATTTTCGCGACCAGGATGGCCTGGCGCGGAGCGCATAATTTCCATGATTCGAATCGAATCACCTTCCATCGGCTGCGTCAATTCCGGAAATGGCTGTGACCGCAGTCCAGTTGGCGTGTGGCGAGAGCGACTAGGCTCGCCGCCTCGGATTGCAGCTCATTGAGATGAAACAAACAGGGGGACGGCATGAAAAAGATCGATGCGGTGAAAGCAGCAGTCATCAAGGCGATTGATGCCCGTAAAGATGACATTTTAGCCCTGGGAAACTATTTTTGGAAGAACCCCGAAATTGGCTATCGCGAGTATAAGACCGCTGCCAAGGCGACTGAGACCCTGCGCTCGCTGGGAATGACCGTGCGGGAAAATCTGGCAGTGACTGGAATGCGCGCTGACTTGGACGGCGCCAAGCCTGGTCCGACGGGTGCTATCCTGGGTGAGTTGGACGCGTTGCTGCTGCCAACGCATCCGGAATGCGATCCGGAGACCGGGGCAGTGCACGCCTGCGGACATCACGCCCATGTCACCGCAATGTTAGGAGCAGCCATGGGCCTGGTTGACTCCGGAGCCATGAAGAGCCTGTCCGGGCGAGTCAGCTTCATCGGCACGCCGGCCGAGGAATGCATTGAATTCGAGCATCGCTTGCAGATGATGGCTGAAGGCAAGATTCAGGCTCTGGGCGGCAAAAGCGAGCTGATCCGCGTTGGCGCTTTCGATGGCGTTGACATCGCAATCATGCACCATGCCGGCGTCAGAGGCTATGGAGTCAGCGACCACAACGGCTTTGTCATGAAAACAGTCTGCTTCAAAGGCAAAAGCTGCCACGCTGCCGGCCCGGGCGGAGGCGTCAACGCCTTCCATGCCGCCACCCTTGCCGTCAATGGCCTTGGCATGATTCGGGAGACGTTTTCCCGCAACCGCACCATTCGGGTGCATGGCATTATGACCAGCGGCGGCGACGTGGTCAACATCATCCCTGATTCCTGCAAGATGGAATATATGCTCCGAGCCGATAATATGGAGGAAGTCAAAGTTGTCTCCGAGCAGTTTGACAAAGTCATGGCTGGCGCGGCCTTGGCGGTCGGAGCTGACGTGGAAATCAGGACGGTTTGCGGCTATATGCCGCTGAAAGACGACGACGAGTTGTTAGAGATATTTAAAGAAGCGGTGAAACTGATTGAGCCTGACTGGGATAAGCCGGTCGGCCGCGGCTTCAGCATGGGTTCGACTGACATGGGTGACGTCGGCTGCATCATGCCGGTCATTCATGGCTCAACGAGTGGCATGAAGGGAACTGGACATGGCATAACATACACTGTCGATGACCCGGTCCGCCTTTATCTGAACAATGCTAAACTGGCCGCGTTGATGGTAGTGGAACTCCTGTACGGCAAGGCCGAAAGAGGCCGCAAAATCGCAGCTCGCCGCGAAGGAAAAATGTCAATCGAGGAATATATCAAGTATGCTGACAGCTTTACGTCGACGCAAAACATCGCCGACGTGCTGGAGACAGTCATACATCCAGAAAACGGAAAATGAGACGAAATGACAAAGATGGCATCCACAGCTGATGGTCTGCGTTTGGGTCTGGTGCAGATGTGCTCGGTTCCGGACGTGACGGCCAATCTCGCCTCAGTTCGGGACAGCCTCCGCCAAGTGCGCTCAGAAGGCGCTGACCTGGCGGTGTTTCCCGAATACGTGTTTTGTCTGGCTGGCACGACGACCACGCGAGCAGCTGCTTGGCCAGAATCGCAGTGGGCAGAGACGCTGAGCAGGCTGTGTCGGGAAGACGGCATGGCAGCTGTATTCGGGGGCGTGCCGGTGACGGTTGAAAACGGCATAGTTAACCGCTCATACGCTGTCGGCCCGGATGGCGCTATTTTGGCTTGCTACGACAAAAGGCGCCTGTTCACCTTGCAAGGCAAGCACCCCGAGGCCATTTTTGAGCCGGCGCTGTTTCGCCCCGGCCAGAAGGCGGTCACCTTTGCCTGGCATGGCTGGAAGATTGCACTGACCATTTGTTTTGATTTGCGTTTTCCAGAAATTTTCCAGGAATGTCGGCCTTGCGATTTGTTCCTCTGTACAGCGGCTTTCACGGCCTGGACTGGTCAGGCTCATTGGGAAGTGCTGCTGCGGGCCCGGGCCATTGAAACGCAGACCTGGGTGGCAGGCGTGGGGCAGGGCGGCGTCAACCAGGAAACCGGCTTGGAGTTGTTTGGCCATTCCGGGGTTTACGATCCCTGGGGATTGCCGATAGCCGTCGCACCGCACCGGGAGCCGCAGTGTTTTACGGTCACTTTGCGTCGAGAACGGCTGAGCGAATGCCGCGCCGCCTTGGGCGGCCGAGGCGACCGACCAATGTGCTCCTGTCCGGAACATCTTTAAGCAGAAAAGGGACATGACCGCAGACGCTTTCCAATCTTTATATGTCCATATTCCCTTTTGTCGGGGGAAATGCTCTTATTGCGCCTTCTACTCGCTGGGTGAGTCTTCTGCGAATGAGCGTCGAGCCTACCTGGAACGGCTGGAGCAGGAGATGCGCCATGGCGCACAGAATTGCGCGCAGTTGCAGTCTGTCTTCGTTGGCGGCGGCACGCCCAGCGCCATGACTGCCGATGAGTTAGAACAACTCGCAGGACTTGTCAAAAACTGCTTTTCGCTGGCGTCGGATTGCGAGTGGAGCATGGAGGCCAACCCGGAATCAATGGACGAGGAGAAAATTGCGCTTTTGGCGGAGCATGGCGTCAACCGCCTCAGCTTTGGCGTCCAGAGTTTTTCACCGTCTTTGCGGCGGACGATTGGCCGCCGAGGCAGCCCTGAGTCTGTAGGCGAATGGCTGAGCGTGGCCCGCCAACATGGCATCCAGCGCTGCAATCTTGACTTTATCTACGCCATTCCAGGCCAGACTCTGGCGAACTGGGAGACTGACCTACGCCAGGCCGTGGCCTTGGCGCCGACGCATGTGTCGACCTACGCCTTGACCATTGAGGAAGGGACGCGCCTAGTCGGACAGGTCAGCCCAGCTTCTGACGACGTGTTCCTCAATATGTGGGACGCTGCTGACGCGATTTTGGGCGCTGCCGGCTTTAACCGCTATGAAATTTCCAACTTCGCCCTGGCCGGCGAGGAATGTCGCCACAATGTCGAGGTCTGGCAGGGCGGGACGTATCTTGGCTGCGGCCCGTCGGCTGTGTCGTTTGACGGTGCTGGCCGTTCAGCCAATCCAGCAGATTTGACGGCGTGGCTGAACGGCGCGCCACCAGTGCGAGAGACCTTGCCGGAGCACGAACAAGCAGCTGAGGTTCTGGCTTTTGGCATGCGTCGGGCAGCCGGCTGGCAATGGCAGGATTTCCAACAGCGCACGGGCTTTGACGCGCGCCAGCTGCGTGGCGACGCCCTGGCGCGGCTGACTAAACGCGGACTGCTGACAAGCGACGCCTTAGGCGCACGGCCAACCCGCCAAGGAATGCTTTTTAATGATGACGTTATCATGGAATTATTGTAAGAATCCGCTTGCTGAGTTACATTAGGCATTTTGCCGTATTACTAACCTTAGATAAATCGCCGGGATGCATTCTTGCCGCCGGCGGTGTGCTGTCGACAGAAATAGGACAAGTCATGAAACAGCGTTTGATGGATGCCTTGAAGAACGCACGGGCGGATTACGCCGAAATTCGATACGAACAATCTGATGCGACTTCTTTTTCCTATCGCGGTCCAGAGCAGGAAAACGCCAGCACTGGCTGCAGAACCGGTGGAATCGTCCGCGCCTGCCATCGGGGAGGATGGGGAGTCTGCTCCTTTGACACCCTGGACAACTTGGAGGAAAAAGTGGCTGACGCCTGTGCTGCCGCCGCTTTAGTTGGCCGGGAAAAGACCGTCCTGGCCGAAGACGTCCCAGTTGTTGACCAAGAATTCCGAGCTCCCTTGCAGCAGGATTTCCGCACAGTGCCGATCCAGGACAAAGTCGCCTTGGTCGAGCACTACAACGAGATTGTGCGTAAATCAACGCCGGGCGTTGAGACGTCGACGGTCAGTTATTCTGACACGTTCCGGACGGTCTACTTCGCCTCGACGCGCGGGGCGTACTTTCTGGATGAACGACCGCGCGTCATCCTCGTGCTGTCCGCTGGTGCGCGGTCTGGCAACTTGGTGCAGAGGGCGCATGAGAGCGTCGCCTCCGCCACTGACTACGGCGTTGTCTTTGGCCGCGAAGAGCTCGCGCGCGAAGTCGCTCAACGCGCGGTTGATTTATTAAAAGCGCCGCAATGCCCGGGCGGCCGTCACACAGTCGTGCTGCGACCGGACCTGACCGGGGTGTTTGCGCATGAGGCTTTTGGTCATTTAAGTGAAGCTGACTTCCTGTATGAAAACCCGCAGATGCGAGAACTGATGACCATCGGGCGTGTCATGGGCGTGAAAAACTTGAACATCACTGATGACGGCGCCCGAGGCACGCTCCAAGGCACGCATCCAGTGGATGATGAAGGCGTCCCTACCCAGCGCACAGAACTGATCAAGGATGGCGTCCTGGTCGGTCATCTGCATTCGCTGGAGACAGCCGGCAAGATGGACGCACGGCCGACCGGCAACGCCCGCGCCATCAGCGGCGGCTATGCGCCGATTGTGCGCATGACCAATACTTTTATCGAACCCGGCGACCTCACCCGCGAACAACTGTTTGCAGACATTGATGACGGCATCTACGCCTGCGGCATGAAGGGCGGCCAGACCATGATGGAGATGTTCACGTTCTCAGCCGCCTACGGATATCGCATCCGCAATGGACAAGTCTGCGAACTGCTGCGAGACGTGATTTTGACGGGAAATGTATTTGACACCCTGCACGCCATTGACGGAATTGCCGATGATTTCACCATCAATGAAACCGGCGGCGGCTGTGGCAAAGGCGGCCAGTCGCCGCTGCCAGTGACTGAGGGCGGGCCGCATATCAGAATCAGAAATGCTGTCATCGG
>JAAZKI010000128.1 GCA_012799905.1 Lentisphaerota bacterium
CATCGCTTCTGGCCGCCCATTGGCCAAGGGCGGCTTGATTTATGTTGCTATTTTCCTTAATATGATGGCGCACGACGACTTTGGCAACAAAGACAGCGATTCTTTTGGTAATCAGTCACTCATTGAACGTTGAGCTGCGGGCGTCACCTCGCTCACCTTACTTCATTTAGGTTCCCACCAGTCATCGGGTCGCATCCGGGCGCCATTCTTGGAGATGGAAAGCATGATGCCGGCGTGCCAAGCAGAATCCTACCCACGCACAAAATCACTATGATTCTGCAAAAAGCCGTTTGAAAAAGAGCGTTTTGTGGCCTATTTTTCCTGCGGGCTTAGAAATCAGACCCCACCCACCCAAAGGGGGGCCACCCTCCCAAATTTTGTCGCACGCGCGCGAGGGCGGCGATTTATGGGTACCCCTCCGTCGGTGACCGATTACCAAAACAAAAACTTTCGTGCCCTTTCGTGGTTAAAAAAAGGCTGTGGACACGGGTGGCCATAGTGGACCAGCGTAGTCCAAGCTCACCTCGCCCCTCGCCCCTAACGAATTATGAATTATGAATTATGAATTATGAATTATGAATTATGAAATGCGCCTCAGCATTCAACATTCAACATTCAACATTCAGCATTCAGCATTCAGCATTCAGCATTCAGCATTCTCGCCCCTCGCCCCTCGCCCCTCGCCCCTAAACAAAGCCCCTCGCCCCTAACGAATTATGAATTATGAATTATGAAATGCGCCTCAGCATTCAACATTCAACATTCAACATTCAGCATTCAGCATTCAGCATTCAGCATTCAGCATTCAGCTTTCTCGCCCCTCGCCCCTCGCCCCTCGCCCCTAAACAAAGCCCCTCGCCCCTCGCCCCTAAACAAAGCCCCTCGCCCCTAATTCAGTGGCCGCAAGCTGCATTTTTGGGGAACTGCAAGCCGGTTTCGTTGTCTCTTTAAGAAGGCTGTTTTTGCTTGGCGCATTATGCGTAACGCCTCAAGGCTATTGTTTAAAGATAGGAGTGACTGGGTCGTGGATGTCAAACAGATTGGCGAACGGGTGTCGCGGGAGAGTGAATCGCTGGCGCGGGTTCGGACGGAGATGGGGCGGGTGATTGTCGGCCAGGAAGCTTTGATTGACCGCTTGCTCTTGGCGCTTTTATGCAACAATCACGTTTTGATTGAGGGTGTTCCCGGCCTGGCCAAGACCTTGACCGTGACGACCCTGGCGAAATGCCTGGCAGCCACTTTTCACCGCATCCAATTCACGCCAGACTTGCTTCCGGCTGACGTGATTGGGACACTGGTCTACAATCCGAAAACCGGCGACTTCACCACCAAGAAAGGGCCGATTTTTGCGAATGTGATTCTGGCTGACGAAATTAACCGGGCGCCGGCAAAGGTCCAGAGCGCACTGCTGGAGGCCATGCAGGAACGCCAGGTCACGGTCGGCGACAATACATTCCAGTTGGACGACCCCTTTCTGGTCTTGGCAACGCAGAATCCGGTCGAGCAGGAAGGCACCTACCCCTTGCCGGAAGCCCAGGTCGACCGATTCATGTTTAAACTGAAGGTCGAATACCCAAGCAAGGCCGATGAATTGAAGATTGTGCGGCGCATGGCCTCGACTGCGCCGAAACTGTCGGTCAACCAGGTGTTGAAACCGGAGGATATCCGCCGGCTCCGGGAATTGGCCGATGATATTTTCATGGATGAGAAGATCGAGGAATACATTGTCAACTTGGTGGATGCCACCCGTAATCCGTCCGAGTACGGTCTCGGCGAACTGGGCGACATGATCCGCTACGGCGCTTCACCGCGAGCGACGATCTATCTGACCATGGCGGCGCGCGGCCAAGCTCTGCTGGAAGGCCGCGGCTATGTGACGCCGCAGGACGTGAAAGGCGTGGCGATGGACGTGCTGAGACACCGCATCATCATCACCTACGAAGCCGAAGCGGAGGAAAAAACTTCCGAGGACATCATCCGGGAATTGCTGGACACGGTTAAAGTGCCTTGAGCCAGCAATGTTAAGTCCAGCCGAGAGAAGACCATGATCCCGAAAGAACTGTCCAAGAAAATCCGCTATATTCAGATTTACACCAACAAGAAGGTCAATGACGTCCTGGCTGGTGAATATCAGAGCGCTTTCAAAGGCGCTGGCATGGAGTTTGACGAGGTTCGCGAGTACCAGCCTGGCGACGAGGTGCGCTCCATTGACTGGAACGTCACCGCCCGGCAGGGCCATCCGTTTGTCAAGCGCTTTCACGAGGAACGCGAGCTGACCGTGATGTTCCTGGTTGACTTGTCCGCATCAGGGCAATTCGGAACCGCCGGCCAGCTAAAGAATGACTTGGCGGCGGAACTGTGCGCTCTGCTGTCCTTTTCAGCCGTGAAGAGCAACGACAAGGTCGGCCTGATCTTGTTTACGGATCGAATTGAGAGGTTTATTCCGCCGGCCAAGAGCCTCTCGCACGCGCTGCGCATTATCCGCGAAGTGCTTGGATTCCAGCCTACTGGAGCGCAGACCGACATCGCCGGCGCACTGGACTTCCTGGGTCGCGTCATGCGGAAGCGCTGCGTGGTTTTCCTAGTGTCGGATTTTCAAGGCGAGGGCTTTGTCCGGCCGATGCGGGTTTTGAGCCGGAAGCATGACTTGATTGCGGTCAGCGTGTCTGACCCACGCGAATTGCATCTGCCGGATGTCGGTCTGTTGGAACTGGAGGACGCAGAGACTGGCGAGATAGTGTTGATTGACACTGGCAGCCGGGCAGTGCGGGCGAACTACGACCGGCTGGGCGAACAGCAGCGCAGCCACTTGGCCAATACGTTCCGGACCATGGATGTCGACCAGATTGAACTTATGACCGGCGATGACTATGCGAAAAAACTCGTCCATTTTTTCCGACGACGTGAGAAAAGGCGTTAATGTATGAAAAGGAGGCGTTATGGCTGATTTTGATTTTACCGTGCCGTCGCCGGCAGGCTCTGCCCCTGCCGCTGCTAAATCCAAGGGCTATTGGCTGCTTTTGTTGCTGAATGTGGTGATTATCGTTCTGCTGCTGGTGATTCTGTTCCGGCCTGGCGGCAACGCCGCTCCAAGCGGCGGTTCAACGCTGAATCGTGAGCAGCAGCTGGAATTGGCGCAGCGCTTGGAGCGCCAAGGGCTGACCGAGGCCGCTGTCGAAGCCTGGCAAGAGTACTTGCGGATCAGCCAGCCGGACCCGGAAAAAGCGGCGAAGTTGTGGTATCGCATCGGCATGATTCAACAGGACGGCCGATTGTATGAGCAGGCCCTGGCCAGTTACTATCGCTCCGAGAGCTTGCAGGTGGTTGACGTGCTGACGAACGAAATCAGCCGTCGGACTCAAGAATGTCTGATGGCCCTGGGCAAGGTGGCTGGCTTGCGCCGCAGCCTGGAGGAACGCACCAGCATGACGCCATCGGCTGCCCAGCCCGGCGACGATGTCCTGGCTGAGATCGGCTCTTGGAAGATTAC
Organism: Lentisphaerota bacterium; assembly: GCA_012799905.1. Taxonomy (GTDB): domain Bacteria; phylum Verrucomicrobiota; class Lentisphaeria; order Oligosphaerales; family Oligosphaeraceae; genus JAAZKI01. Next base: position 3,491 of record JAAZKI010000128.1, read on the forward strand.
GCGCGGAGAACTGGAGCGGTTGGCAGAGCAGATGATTGACATGCAGCTCGCAGCCCCAGGAATGCCGCCGGAACAGGCCGCGGAGCAGAAGAAAACGATGCTGAAAAACCTCAGCAACCCGGAAAACCTGCAAGGGCTGCTGGCGCAAGTGGTGCAGGAAGAGCTGCTCTATCGCGAAGCGAGGGAACAGAAGGTATATGAGCAAGACTTCGTGCGCCAGAAATTGCAGCAGGCCGAACGGGGCATCCTGGCCAGCGCAGTTATGCGCCAACGCCTGGGCGGCATGCAAGTGTCGGACGCCGATGTGAAAGACTTTTTCATCGCCAATCAGGAAATGTTCCGGGAACCGGCTGCCGTACGCCTGGCGCATATCCAGGTGGCGGACAGCGAGCGGGCTAAGTCGGCAATAGCGTCAATCACAGGCGGAACAGAATTCGCCGACTTGGCTAAAAGCATTTCCCAGGATGCGGCAACCGCAGAAAAGAGCGGCGAAATCGCTGGTTGGCTGACGAGCGACCAAGGCCCCGAAGAGCACCGCGCCTTGGCTCG
>JAAZKI010000300.1 GCA_012799905.1 Lentisphaerota bacterium
CAGTTATCTGAATTCATAATTCATAATTCGTTAGGGGCGAGGGGACTGCGTACGGTAGCCACCGTCCACGATGTCCACCATGTCCACCATGTCCACATCTTTTTGCGCCGTAGGCGTTACAGTTAGCGCTGATGCATTGATTACCCAGGAATGCCAGCTGCGATGATTGCAAAGCAGGCTGGAGATTGTATAATAAATAGTGAATGGAGCCTATTCGCGGCCTGCCGCTGGCGACCGCATCCAGGCCCTTCCCGCCGATAGTCGGCGGCCACCCATCAGACTGGAGAAAAACCACCATGTACAAGATCGGACAAAAAGAACTGGATGCTATTGGCGAAGTTCTGTTCAGCGGCAAGGTATTCCGCTATGGCGTCGGCGGCGCCTGCGCTAATTTTGAAACGCGCTATGCGCAATATCTCGGCGTGAAGCACGTCCTGATGACCTCCAGCGGCACGACGTCCCTGGCAGCGGCCCTGGTCAGCCAAAACATCGGCCCGGGAGACGAAGTCCTGGTTCCGGCCTGCACTTACATCGCCTCGGCGATTGCGGTTCTGGCGGCCGGCGCTATACCGGTGGTGATTGATATTGACGAATCGCTGACCATGTCGCCAGCAGCGGCGGAAGCGGCTATCAGGCCGCACACCAAGGCGTTGCTGCCGGTTCACATGTGGGGCATGCCCGCCGACATGGACGCCCTGATGGCGATTGCTAAACGGTACAATCTTAAGGTCATTGAAGACGCCTGCCAAGGCGTGGGCGGCGGCTACCGCGGCCGCAAACTCGGCAGTATCGGCGACGCCGGCGCTTTCAGCTTTAACTACTACAAAAACATGACGTGCGGCGAAGGCGGCGCAGTAGTCACTAGTTGCGATGAAGCCGTGATCCGGATGGGATGCATGATTGACTGCTGCCGGTTCTATTGGGACGGACGCCAAGCCAATGGGACGCCATTTGTCAGCAGCGGCGCACGAGCATCGGAAATCGAGGGCGCCATCATGAACTGCCAGCTCGACCGCATTGATGACATGATCACCAAAATGCGCAACCAGAAAAAGCGCATCCTGGCGGAGACGGCTGACACCGGCCTGAAGCCGCTCAAAGCCAACAGCCTTGACTACGAATGCGGCACCCACGTCGGCTTCCTGTTGCCCTCAGCAGAACACGCCATCGAATTCCAGAAAATCCAATCCTGCACGATTGCAGGCAAGACCGGTCGACATGTCTACACGGAATGGGACCCCATCTTTGCCAAACAAGGCGCGCATCACCCGACCTTGAATCCGTACAACCTCAAAGAAAACGCCGACTGCCGCCGCGATCTGACCAAAGACCAATGCGCTGCCTCCCTGGAGATTCTCAATCGCTCAATCATGGTTGGCACGCATCCTGACCGCTCCGAGGATGACACCAGCAAATTGATTGAAAACCTGCGCCGGGCAGCAAAACAAGTCTTGTAAAAACAAAACACGGCTGACATCGCAGCAAGCCAAGCCATACGCTGGGCAGACGACGGCTGGCCTGC
>JAAZKI010000271.1 GCA_012799905.1 Lentisphaerota bacterium
ATCACGGGGGGACGCTTCACCACCAAAGTCAAGGCCGATGAGACAAGATTCGTCTACTACGGCCGCGGCCTGAACGTCAGGCGCTCCAATGTCCTGATTGAAGGCCTTGAGCACTACATCACCAACGAAGGCGACCAGGGTTCGGCCTACAGCGGCTTCATCAATGTCAGCCTCTGTGCTGACGTGACCGTGCGCGACACCATCCTGACCGCCCACAAAACCTTCAGGTCCAAAAACGCAGCCGGCAAACCCGCCACCCTGGGCACATATGACATCAACGGCAATCGCGCCGTCAACGTATCTTTTGTCAACTGCCGGCAAACCAATGACATCAATGACCGCGCCTACTGGGGCATCATGGGTTCAAACTACTGCAAAAACCTCATGTATGACGGCTGCTCCTTTTCGCGTTTTGACGCCCATATGGGCGTGGCGAATGCAACCATCCGCAACTCCACCCTCGGCTGGATCGGCATCAATGCCATCGGCTCCGGCACCCTGCTGATTGAAAACACCACCAGCAACGGCTATTCCTTCGTCAACCTGCGCTCAGACTACGGCGCCACCTGGGAAGGCGAAATCATCATCCGCAATTGCGTCTTCATCCCCTCCGCAGGAAGGAAAGTCTCCGCCAGCCTGATTGGCGGCAGCCACAACGACCAGCATGACTTCGGCTATACCTGCTATATGCCGAAAACCATCACCATCGACGGACTCCATATTGACGACCGCAACCACCCCGACACCTACGAGGGGCCAGCTATCTTCGCCAACTTCAACCGCAAAAACACCAGCGACAACTACGTGGAAAAATACCCCTACGTGAAAACCGAAGAAGTAATCCTGAAAAACGTCTCCACCGCCAGCGGCAAACCACTGCGCACAAGCGACAACACGTACATGTTCAAAGACGTCAAAATCAAGTTCGTGGACAAGGATTGACAGCCAAACCTGTCCTGTTCCTGCCCACCTAATCAATCGGAAGAACCATCATGCCAACCTCCTTATCGCCTGCACGCCTGTGCCTAATCCTGTCAGCCGCGCTCATCCTCGCCCTGAACGCGCAGCCGGCTCACCAAACGCTTGACCTGCTCTCCAAAGAGCACGCGCGCTGCAAAATCGTCCGCCCAGAAACGGCAGGCCGCATCGAACGGCAGGCCGTTAACCTGCTCCGCAACGCCATGCAGGCAAAAGGCGACAGGCTCCCCGTCATCACCGACGCGGCAGAAAAAGACGTCTCTGAAACGGAAATCGTCATTGGCCAGACCAACCGCGACGCCCAGGCCGGCGTGTCCTTCAACCGCATCGCCCTCGGCAGCGAGGGATTCCAAATCAAGGCAGTCGGCCGGCGCGTCTTTATCTTGGGCGGCGGCGAGCATGGAACAAAAAAGGGCGTGCAGCACTTCCTGCGCACATTCGTCCAGGAAAAGCCCGCCGGCAGCCTGACGCTCCCGGCTGACTACGACTATGCCGAACCGCAGAAATACGCCATCAGTGACGTCGAAATCGCAGGGCGCAGCTTAGCGGACTTCGTCATCATCCCCCTGACTGACGACCACGAACCGGCCACCCTGCTCCGCGACCTCATTTTCCAAAATACCGGCCTCTGGCTGGAAATCGCCGCCCCAGACGCGCCGAAAAAGCCGGCCATCGTCTTCTCCAACCAAAAGCCCGAAGCTGCCGGAAGCTTCGAATTGCTGGAGCAGAAAGGCGACGTCGTCCTCAAAACCGACCTGCCCGGCGGCTTTGTCCGCGGCCTCCATGCCTTCTTCGCCAGCATCGTCTCCCCCTCGAAAGGAACCCTCGCCATGCCAGAAACGTATGACTTCCGCAAAAACTTCGGAACAGCCGTCCTCTACAGCGAATTCGGCGCGCGCGGCGACGG
>JAAZKI010000606.1 GCA_012799905.1 Lentisphaerota bacterium
CCCTCGCCCCTCGCCCCTCGCCCCTCGCCCCTCGCCCCTCGCCCCTAAAGGACTTTTGCCATGCATCTTTTTTTTCTCGGTACTGGCGCGGCTGATTGGCCTGATCCCGGCGTCAGCGTCAAGAACGGTCGCCGTTTTGCGTCGCTGTTGCTTGATCAGCACATTCTCGTGGATTGCGGCCCGATGACCTTAGGCGCTATCGAAGAGTTCCGGGTTGACGTCAACCAGCTGACCGACATCATCATCGGTCATCCGCACGGCGATCATTTTGATTTTCGAACCGTGTGCGAGCTGGCTCGACGTCGGCAGCGGCAGCTGGCGCCGCTGCGCCTGCACATTAACGCGGTTGCAACGGCCCGTGCGGCGCCGCCGCCGGAGCTGCTGGGCCGTCTTGTCACCGTGCCCTATTCGCCGGGCGAGACGCTGACTTGCCCTGGCCTCACGGCACAGGCCTTGGCCGCGAATCATAATTGCGATTACGGTGAAAAAGCGGCGCATCTGCTCTTCACCAACGCTGCCGGGGAAACGCTGTTCTATGCTTTGGACGGCGCTTGGCTGCCTACTTCCACCTGGGGGTTTCTGCGCCGTCGACCCGAGCCGCTGACAGCCATCATCTGGGACCTCACCTGCGGCGACAGCGACGATTGGCGGGTTTGCGAGCACTGCAATTTGGCCATGGTCAAGGCCATGACCAGGGTGTTGCGCGCCCATTCCAAAGCCATCGGCCCGGAAACCACCCTGTTCTGCTCGCATCTGGCTCGCGTCCTCTGTCCCGAACACGCCTTTTTCGCTCCGCAACTGGCCAGCCAGGGTTATGTCCTTGCCTACGACGGCATGGCCATCACGGTCAGCCGTCCCTGACCCGCGCAAAGGCGTATTTGTGCCGAAAAAACAGCTGCGCGTCCCAGCGATGCGGGGCGCGCAGCTTTGCTTTTGGCGTTTTGCCGTCGGTTCGGATTTACTTCAGCCGGAGCATAGTCACTTCCAGCGGTTCAAGTTCGAGCGTAATCGTCGTGTCAGCGATTTTCGGCGGTTTTCCGCCCAGTTCCTGACCGAGGCAGGTAACGGCTTTCGGCGCGGTGAAAGTCACAGTGGCGCTTTTCTCGTTATTGGCGTTTACGGCCAGGAGCCAGGTCTCGCCGTCTTTTCCGAACAGGCGGACGCCGATATCGTCGGGCGTTTCTGGCGCGGGTGTGATGGCCAAGGGCGTTTCAATGCCCAGGAGGACTTGGTCGAGGCGCTTGACATCAGCGGCCACGGCTTTCACTTCGGCCCAGCGCACATCAAAGGGGTCGCGGCGCAAGGCTCGGCCGCCGTCCTTGATCAGCTTGTCCATGCGGTGCAGGTCTGTCCAGGAATAATAGACCAGCCCGGTGGCGCCGCCAGCAATGCACATCCAGGTCATAGCCTTCAATTCTGTAGCTGTCGGCGCCCGGCAGGCGAGGACTTCTTCGTCGGTCTTGCCATAGCCTTTCCAGTAGGAGGCCCAGTTGAAGGCCTGGGGAACCATCCAATTGGGGAAGCAGCTGAATGCCCCTTTCGTCGTCTTGCGGGCCCAATCCAGGGCGTGTGAGGGTGGGCGAGTGGGGATGGGATAGGGGTCCGTGCCGATGACGTCGAAACTGGGGATATAATCGCGGATTTTGTTGATTTGGTACAGCACCACCCACGTCGGCCGACCGGGGTCAAGCTGTTCCATCTGGTCGCGCCGCGCACTCAATTCATCGATCATCTTCAAAGGCAGTTCGTCATTGATATACCAGGCGATGATGGCCGGATGGTCTTTGAAGGCCTGAACCACTGACGCAGTTCTGGCTGATGCTTCCTCCGGGGTCTTCAGCTTGGCGCGGCCGCTGTAGAAATCTTTTACGCTGTAGAGTACCTTGATGCCGGCTGCTTCGGTTTTGTCCAGAGTTTCGCGCTTGAGCTGATGATACGGCATCAGGCAGTTGAACGGGCTGTTGCGATAGATTTCCAAGTCGCTATCGCTTATCCCGCCAAAATACATGCCCAGGGGGAAGAATGGCTTTCCATCCACGATCAGGCGTCGATGGCTGTCAATATAGGACTTCCAAGCGGGCAGGGCGGTGACTCGGTGAATCGTGAGCTGCTTTGATTCGGTTTTGCCGTTGCCGGGGTTAAGCGCATCCAGCCGGATTACGTAGTCGCCCGGCGCCAAATCAGCGGTTGGAACCACGAAGCTGATCGACGTCTCATCCGGGCCGCCCATCGGTTTGAATGATTGCAATTCCTTGCCGTCAGTCGTCAGCAGTTTAAGGGAGATGCCGGGCAGGTTCTCGGGCCGGACATCGCCTTGAGGGGTGACAGCGGCAAATACGGTCATCGGTTCGCCGGTAGTGTAGTGGCGGTAGCAGTCAGTCGTCAACACTCCCAGGAACGGCGGGATGTACTCATAGAGGAAGACATCGTCAAACCAGGCCTCGCCCGTGCTGCCTTGCCGGCAGTAGCAGGTGATGTCAAAGCGAACGGCTTCGTCTGGGATATGGCGCACATGGTCTTCCACCAGCAGCCATTCGCTATTGGTGTCCTTGACGCCGCCGGGATAGGAGCCGCCCAGGAATTTGTTGTCCTTGCCCCACCATTGCACGCAAATGGTCGGGCCAGCACCCTTCATGCCGGATGATTTCACCCAGACGCCGAAATGATAGAATTTTTTCTTGTCGAGCTTGATGTTTTGGCCGCACAGCACGTATGGCTTTGGCTCTTTGTGCGAGAAATGGAGGCTGGCCTTGCCGGTTTTGGCGGTTTCGGTGCTGACCGTGTAATAGGGCGCTTGGCCGCCCCAGCCGAGAGCGCGGCCATCAGCGCCGATTTCCTCGAAGCCGGGATTGCGAACCAGGTTGACGGGTTCCTGTGCCAGCAGGGTCAGGGTGGCGGCCAGGAAGGCCAGGCAGGAAAATGCCAGGCCAGAGGTCAATTTGCGCAGATTCATGGTGCTTTTCTCCTGATGGTGGTGATAAATTACGGGTCTTGGGGAAGCGTATTTTGTTAGACTGTTGTTGTTTCACGGGCTGCCGAAGGGATGCAGCAATGCCAGCAGGTGGGGATTGCCGCTGGCCTGGGCAAGCTGGAGGGGAGTGCGGCCGGCACGGTTAGGGGCGTTGACGGCGGCATCGGCGTCGACTAGCATGGCGGTTAGTTCCAGGCGGCCTTGAGAGACAGCCAGATGCAGTGGGGTTTGGCCGGTTTTGCGGTCGATGACATTGACTGCGCTATTGAGCAGGATGAGGTCTCGGCAGAGCGCCTCCGCCTCCGGGCCGGGTAGCTGCATGGCGGCCAGCAGGTACTGGCCTGGTTCGTCGCCGTCGATATTTTCCAGGCCCTGGTTGATGATGGCGGCCAGCAGTCGGCTGCTGTGCTGCAAGGATTCGGCAATCGCTTCGGCAGGGATCAGGTTGAAGTCGGCAGAACGCTCCTTCAACTCCTCCAGGAGGGTGGCGCGTTCTGGATTAGCCTCAGCTGGCGGCAAAAGCGTCTCCAACAGCAACGCATGGTCATCTGCGTCAGGGTTGAGCAGACGGATCAGGACGGCATTGGGATTGCCGGTGCTGGCTTGGAGCGCGTCAAGCAGCTTTTGGCTTAAGTCGGCTCGGCCGGCAGCATTTTTTTCAGCGGCGGCAATCAGGGCGTCAACAGCCTGACCCAGGGCTGTGGTCGCCTCGGCTGGTCGGTCTAGGTTGGCGGCAAGAACATCTCCACGCCGAGCGTATTGCTCTTTCATAGTGAGAATCTGGGTTCTGCGGAAGATAATCTTGCGGCGTAGGGTGATTCGCGAAGCCGGCAGCAGGTTCGCCTGAGCCAGTTCGGCTTCCAGGGCGGCCAGGCGTTTCTGCGCCGTGTCCAGACGCCAGGCCAACGGCCGGTCGGCTATCGGCAGCGGGTATGACTCGATTTCGGCTTTGCCGGTTGGTTCGGCTTCCGAGCTGGTTGCCGGAGGTGGCGCTTCTGCGTGCTGGGTCGGCGGTGGCTCAACCTCGGTCGCAGGCGGTTCGGGCTCCGGGCTTCGGCGCCAATGCCGGTACAGGGCTCTGCCGCCGTAGCCAAGGCCGCCTAACAGCGCTAGAAGCAGAATCACGGCGGCGATTTTTCGGCGCTGACGCAGGATGGCGGCGCCAGCAGCCTGGGCGAATCGGCCTAGGCCGAGGGCGATTTGCCCGAATAGTGGATGCCGCGCCCAGACGGAATTGCGGAGGGCGTCAAGTCGCTTGAGCAGCTCAGTCGCTCCGGCTGGACGTTCCTGCGGGTCTTTGGCCATCATCTGCATCACCAGCCGACTTGTACCCAAAGTGACTTTCGGGTTGACCTTATGCACAGGGGGCGGAGTTTCCTCCAGCACCTGGGCCATGACCTCAAAGGAATTTTCCCCGGCATACGGCTTTTCGCCAGTCAGCATATGGTACATGGTTGCGCCGAGGCTGTAGATGTCAGACTGGGTGGTGGCTTCGCGGGCGGCGCGGCATTGTTCCGGGGAGGCGTAGAATGGCGTGCCCAGAATTGAGTCCTTGAGCGTTATCTCTGGCTCGTCAGCAGCATCGTCTGGGGCGCCCTTGGCTATGCCCAGGTCAGCGACCTTGACGTCGCCTTCGTAGGTGACCATGATGTTCGACGGCTTGATGTCACGGTGCACGATGTTCAGGCTTTCGGCGACTTCCAGCACTTCTGCGACCTTGGTCGCGATGATGAGGACGTTTTTTTCCTCCAGCGGTCCTTTGGTCAGCCATTCGGCGATGGTCTGCCCGTGCACGTATTCCATGGCGATGTAGTGGACCTTGTTGACCGGATCAATACCAACGTCCCAGACCTCGACGACATTGGGGTGCTTGAACTGGGTCGCCAGCTTGGCTTCGCGCAGGAAGCGTTTGCTGTGGTTTGGATTGCGGCTAGCAATGTCCGGCGGCAGGATTTTCAGGGCGCATTGCCGATTCAGCAGCGTGTGCGTCGCCAGGTAGACTTCGCCCATGCCGCCATAGCCGATCAAGCTCTCGATGCGGTATTTCTCCACCGTGTCTCCGGGATGGAGAAATGGCTCTTCGCCTGTGTCTGGTGATGTGGGTGCGTCAGTCATGGGGGGATTGTGGTCATGGTCAGTTGCTGCTCCAGTCAAACGGATTGATGCCTTGGATATGGGGCAGCCAGCGCTTGTATTGGTTTAAGGTGAAAGGCGGCGTGCCGTGGATGTAGTGATTGACGCCGCGGACACCATCGGATTCCCATTCCAGCAGATAGAGCTGCTGATCGCCGCGGCGGACCGGTATCTTGCCGATGACGGCGTTGCTGTTAGCTGGGACGGTGAAGTCGAGGTCAAGGACCATGGTGCGGCTTTCATCGCGCATAACTCGGCAATGACCACGACGCTCGACGCGGGAATCGTTGCAGGCGATGATCGCGCAGTGCCAGGCCTCCGGCTCACCCATAATGATGCAGAGGTCCTGGTGCACCCGCTGTAAATAGAAATAGGCCAGTTTCTTGGTGAAATAGTAATCGACCACCGCGTCGGAGAATTGCGGCCAGCCGTCAATCATGTTCCACCACAGGATGCCGCTGGTGCGCCACTTCTGAGTCCGGAACCGCTCGACAAAGAATTTTTTTGCCTCGGCTTGGACGATTTGGGAGGCCAGGGCGAAATCGCGGAGGTTGTCCGGCTTGTCAGCGAAGACTTCGCGGATTTGCTTGGCCATCAGCTCGATGCGTGTATGGAGGTGGGAGACGCCCGGCACCGGGTCAGTGGCGTGGACAGCCCATTCCGGATTGTCAGCCCAGGGCCATAGATGCTCCGGACTGATGAATTTTTTGATGGAGGACACGGCTGGGCAGCCATGATAGCCGATTTCGGATGCAAAGCAGGCGGTGTTGTTGGCAAAGAAAGAGCTTTTGAAATAATCGCGTGCGCCCCACAGGTGCTGTTCCGGGCCGAGGCGGTCATTGCCTTTGAGGGCCACGATGGCCGGGCTGATATAAGGCGAGCTGGGCAGGTAGGGACGCGTCGGATCAAGGCGATCAATCACCTGCGGCAGGACTTCGCGGGTAATGCGGTTGCGGGCCGGATCGCGATATTTGCCGAACCACCCCACGTAGCCGGAATCACATTCGTTGTCGCCTGCCCAGAGCGCGATGCAGGCGTGCTGGCGGCGCTCACGCACCACGATTTCGGCTTCACGGCGCATCTGTGCGAGGAAGTCCTCGTCTTGCGGATAGGCGCCGCAGGCCATGGAGAAATCTTGCCAGACCATGATGCCCTCGCGGTCGCAGATGTCGTAGAACAGCTTGGGCTCATAGACATTGCCGCCCCAGCAGCGAACCATGTTGCAGCCCATGTCAGCAAACAGCGCCAGCATGGCTGGGATGCGCTCGGCGTCACGGCTGTGCAAAGCGTCCGCCGGAACCCAGTTTGAACCCTTGGCGAATACCGGCACGCCATTGACCAGGAAACGGAATTTACCGGGATGCTCGGGCGTGTTCAGTTCCGTGCGCTCCAAGTCAATGGTGCGGATGCCTAATTTGAGGCTGCGGGCCGCAACCACCTGGCCCTGATGCAGGATTTCGACGGTGACGTCATAAAGGTTCGGCTCGCCATAGCCGCGCGGCCACCAGAGCCGCGGCCGCTGCACCTCGAACTGGAATTGGTTCCAAACGAACGGCATCGGTCGAGTTACGTCAAAGGAACTGTCGCCGCATTGGCCGCGCAGACGTACCTGGAAATCCTGGATGACCAGCTCGTCGGTATGGAAATGCAGCCAGACATGGAGCGCAGCGCGTTCTTCCGAGCAGGTTCTGGTGGTGATGTAAACGTCGTCAATGCCGATGTCCGGACGGTTTTCGATATAGACTGGCCGCCAGATGCCGGCGGAGACGATTCTGGGCATAATGTCCCAGCCAAAGCAGTGAGACGGCTTGCGGAGGCGCAGCATTTCAATGCCAAAGGAATGGGCGTTCATCCAGGGTTCGGGAGCGATGTCGCGAACCGCGTTCAGGGGCGATTTGAGGCACACGAAGAGGACATTGTCCTCGCCAGGGCGGCGCAGGAGTCCGCGCAGGGATATTCGATGCGGGATCATGGCATTGTCAGTCGAGGCGATTTTTTTGCCGTTCAGCCAGATGTCAGCGATGCAATCAAGGCCTTCAAAGACCAGCTCCGGGTTTTTGAAAGCTGGTGACGGGAAATGGCGTTCATACCACCATTGATGGAATTCCAGCGGGCGCAGCTTCAAGCAGTTGTCGCCAAAAAAGGGGTCTTCGATTTCCCCGGCGGCCATCAGGTCGAGTTCCACGTTGCCGGGGACGGTGGCGGGCAGGGGAGTGAGGTCGGCTGCGATCAGGTCGTCAGGCTTGGTGATCACCTTGCTGCCTTCCAGGAAATGGCGGAGTGTCCATTCGCCGTCAAGAGATACCCTGGCGGCGCCATTGTAAAGCTGAGCAGGATTGTTGTTCATGGCACGTCCTTCTTGCTGAAAGTACATCCATCGGTTGCAGGCAGGCAGGGGCAAGAGGTGAATCGGAAATCAATCGCAATATAATAACATAGGCCGCGGCAACGTCAAATGCAAGCAGGCGCAAGTGCACATTCCAGGCAAGGCTTTTTTTAGGGGCGAGAGACGAGTTCCGGCACTAAAGTGCCGACACTGGACGGAGGCGAGGGGCGAGAGGAGCTTGGGATACGCTGTCCGCTGCGTCCACCCTGTCACCCTGTCCACTACGAGCGTCCTCCCAGGGGCGGCTACCGTTTCCGGTTTTTTTTGCGGGATTTTTGCGCCATTTTCTTTTTGGCCAGGCGTTTAGCTTGGGCGCTGCTGGCCTGGCTTGGTCGATTGCCTCCCATGCCTCCTCCCATGCCTCCGCCCATACCGCCACCCATGCCTCCCATCATGCCTCCCATGCCTCCGCCCATCATGCCTCCCAGGCCGCCTCCGCCGCCAAACAGACCGCCTAACATGGAAGGGCCGCCTTGGCCCAGCTTCTGCATGACGGCTCGCATCTGCATGAATTGCTTCAAAAGCAGGGTAATGGCATTTTGGTCTGTGCCACTGCCCTTGGCGATGCGCTGGCGTCGCGAAGCGTCTATTATTTCCGGCTGGCGTCGCTCGGCTGGGGTCATGCTGTGGATAATGCCCTCAACCGACTTAAAAGCGTTGTCGTCAATCTGCGCCCCCATCGGGAGATTGCCCATGCCTGGCAGAAGTTTCAGCAAGGACGCCAGTCCGCCCATTTTCCGCAGCTTGTTGAGCTGGCTCAAAAAATCGTCGAATCCAAAGGTGTTTTTGCGGAGTCGTTCTTCCAGTTTTCGCGCTTCTTCCTCTTCGAACTGCTCAGCGGCTTTTTCAAACAGGCTGACGACGTCGCCCATGCCCAGAATCCGCTGCGCCATGCGGTCAGGATGAAAGACTTCCAAATCGATTGGACGTTCTCCAACCGTGACAAATTTAATCGGCTTTCCGGTGACCTGGTGCATGGACAGGGCTGCGCCGCCGCGCGCATCGCCGTCCAGCTTAGTCAGGATGATGCCGGTGATGCCGAGGGCGCGGTCGAAATGTTCTGCTACCGACACTGCTTCCTGGCCTAAGGCGGAATCGCCGACCAGGAGGATTTCCCGCGGTTGCACCCGCCGTTTGATCTCCACCAGCTCCTGGACCAGTTCCTCGTCGACTTGCAGTCGGCCGGCGGTGTCAAGGATCAGCACGTCCATGCCCGCCTGCTGCGCCGCTGCCCGGGCGTTGACTGCCAGGCGCGCCACGTCCTTTAATTCGCGGTCACTATACACCGGCACGTTCAGTTCGCGGCCAAGAATCTCCAGTTGGTCAATAGCGGCTGGCCGATACACGTCACACGCTGCCAGCATGACTTTTAATTGCAGCTTATCCTTGATGTGCAGCGCCAATTTGGCGCTGGTCGTCGTCTTACCACTGCCGTGCAGACCGCACAACATGATCAGAGCCGGCGGCTTTCCGCCCACATTGAGCGGCGCCGTGTTTTGCCCAAGCAGCTCGATCAGCTTGTCATTGACAATCTTCACCACTTGCTGGCCGGGCGTGACGCTCTTCATCACATCCGCGCCAAGAGACTGCTCGCGGACGGAGTCAATGAACGACTTCACCACTTCGTAATTGACGTCAGCCTCCAGCAAAGCGCGGCGGATTTCCGCCATCGCGTCACTGATATTGCTCTCCGTCAACCGTCCGCGGCCAGTGAGATTACGAAAAGCCTGTTGAAAACGACTGGTGAGTTGATTGAACATGACGCCTGGGTTCTCCTTCAAAAATCACAATAATCCGGCGCCGTCAGCCGCCGTGCAAATCATGGTTTCGGCAGTCTGTCCTGATTGGCTGCGATAGCGGTCAGCAACTTCTTCGGCATAAGCCGTGGCCTGCTCCGCCTGCACCAGGTGAACCGTAATGCCGCCAAAACCGCCGCCGCTCAGGCGCGCGCCATATGCGGCCGGAAGCTCGCGCGCAATCTCGACCAGCATGTCCAACTCCCGGCTGCTGTTGGCGAAAATCTCCCGTGAACTGTCATGCGATGCGAACATCAGCTGGCCGAATTGAACGATATCGCCGCTGGCCAGAGACTCAATGCCCTGCGCAACCCGGCTGATTTCGCCGACAACGTGGCTGGCGCGGCGGTAAACTACTGGCTTCAGCTCCTTTTTTGCCGCTGCCAACTGGGCTGGGCTGACGTCCCGCAAGGCCTTGACGCCGGGGTAAACTCGCTGCAAGACCCGCACGGCTTCTTCGCAGGCTTGTCGACGCTCGTTGTATTCATTAGTCAGATTGTGCTTGACCATGCTGTTGACCACCACAAACGCCGTTCCAGCCGGAATCGGAACATTCTCTACCTGGAGGCTGCGAAAGTCTGAATAGACGAGACAACCGGCCTTGCCTTTCAGCGAACTGAACTGGTCTAAGAGGCCGGTCTGGGCGCCGACGTAATTGTTTTCGCAGGCCTGGCCGATGCGCGCGGCTTCCAGCCAAGGCAGTTCGACGCCCGCCAACCGGCTCAGCGCCAAGGTCATAGCCATTTCCAGAGCCGCCGAACTGCTCATTCCGGCCGCTATCGGCACAGTGCCGAGTAGAATTGCGCGGAACGCCGGCACGGTTATGCCGCGCTGGCGCATTTCCACGATCAGGCCCTTGATATAATTCGTCCAGTCGCCTTTTTCGGGATGCTCCAGGTCATTTATATCAAATGTGCGTTCGCAGCCCGTGCCAATGTCAATCAGCGTGCAGAGTCGGCCTGGCGCCAGGCCGGCAGCCACGTGCATCGCCCGGTCCACCGCCACGCTCAGCACCGTGCCTTCATTGTAATCTGTATGGTTGCCCAGGATTTCCAACCGACCTGGAGCGCGTGTCATCACCGCTGGTGGTTGGCCAAATCGTTCGGCAAAGACGTTTTCGATGCGTTCCCGCATGACGTTATCTCCTGCCTTCCCGGGTTAAATTCCCTTGGCTGCCGCCTGACCAGCCGCAAATGCTTTGCGATTTGTCTCTACGATCTCCGGCCCTTTGCGTGCAAAGGCCTCGGCGATCATCGCTTCCAGCAATTCTGCAGGCATGCCCAGAAATGGCGACACGGCGCCGAGCATGACCATATTCATCGACCGCGCTGAGCCGATCTCCGCAGCCATTGCTTCCGCGTCAATCACCAAACTGCGTGGATACGCCCGCAAGGCGGCCAGTACCGTCTCCAGTTCGGGATAATCGCCGATATTTTCGACCGGGCGCGAATTGGCCAGGATAACGCCCTTGGAATGCAACGATTCAACTTGCCGCAAAGCCTCCATAGGCTCCACTGCAATCAGCGCATCAGCCGTGCCAGGCGCAATCAGGTCGGAATGAATCGCACTGCTTGACAAGCGCAAATGCGCCAGCACCGAGCCGCCGCGCTGCGCCATGCCATGCACTTCAGACTGTTTGATATTCAGGCCCTGCTTGACCGCCGCTTGGCCGATGATTGACGCAATCGTCAAAATCCCCTGCCCGCCAACTCCTGCCAGCACAATATCTTTTTTCATACCTCGCTTTTCCTAACCGTATAAATGCCTACTCAAGTCCACAAAAACCCTCGCCCCTCGCCCCTCGCCCCTCGCCCCTATTTCTTCCTGCGCAGCGTTTGTATGCATTCCCGTCGGAAAATTACCACGGAGAGTCCTGCGTAGTCCAGTTCCTCGGTCAAGGCCTTCACATTATCGGCGTGCTGCTTAGGCAGCGGCATTAGGATGCGAATATGTTCGGGCGCCACTCCCAGGCCGGCGCAGATATTTTCCATGCGGCCGGCTGCTAGCGACGTCTGGCCGCCGGTCATGCCGGTGGTGCCATTGTCGAGAATTATGACTGTGATTGGGCTGTTCTCCCAGACTGCGTCCAGGAGCGCTGTCATGCCGGAATGTGTGAAAGTGGAATCGCCGATTACCGCTATGGCAGGCTGGACGCCGGCATCAGCCGCGCCCTTGGCCATGGAAATTGAGGCGCCCATGTCAACGCAGCTATGAATCGCGTTGTAGGGGGGCAGCGCCCCCAGGGTATAGCAGCCGATATCGCCGAAGATGCGGCTGGTCGGCCGGCTTTTCAGGACTTCGTTAAGTGCTTCGTAGCTATTGGCGTGCGGGCAGCCGTCGCACAGCCGGGGCGGACGCATCTTGACCAGTGGCGATGCAGGCGGCAGGGTCGGCGTTGGCAGGCCGAACGCCAGCGCTACTGCCCGCGGATTCAATTCGCCGGTACGCGGCAGATCGCCGCTCAGCCGACCGCGCGTCCGTCCACCGTCTCCCAGTGGCCCGCGCAGCATTTGTTCCACCATGGGCATGCCCTCTTCAATCACCATGATCTGCTGGCATTCTGACAGCAGTTGCGACAGCTGGCGCTTCGGCAGCGGATACTGCGATATCTTCAACACCGGATGCGGGCAAGCGCCGGCAAACGCCTCCTGGAGATAATTATACCCGATGCCAGTGGCAATCACCCCGATGGATCGGTCTGGGCCGTCGCTGTAGGAATTGAACGGCGATTCTTCGCTCAGGCGCACAAATTCGTCCTGCTTTTCGCACAGCCGTGTGTAATTGCGTTTGGCAATGGCCGGCAGCAGCACAAACCGGCTGCGCATCTCATTAAAGGCATCCAGTTCTTTCATCGGCTGCTTGTCAGCGTTCACCGTGACATTTGCCCGCGAATGTGACAGCCGCGTGCACAGCCGCACCAGCACCGGCGTCTCCATCTGCTCAGACAAGGCAAAGCCGTGCGCTGCCATTGCATACGCTTCCTGCTGGTTGGAGGGTTCCAGGCACGGCGTCATCGCAAACTGCGCGTAAAACCGGGAATCCTGCTCGTTTTGCGAAGAATGCATGGACGGGTCGTCAGCCGAAACCACGAGCAGTCCGCCATGCGTGCCCGTGACCGCGGAATTGACAAAACCATCAGCCGCCACATTCAGGCCGACATGCTTCATGCAGACCATGGCACGCTTGCCAGCAAACGACATGCCCAGGCTTTCCTCCATCGCAACTTTTTCATTGCACGACCACTCACGGTGCACGCCGCGCTCGGCTGCCTCACGCGAAGCCTGGATGTATTCCATGATTTCGGTCGACGGCGTGCCAGGATAGGCGTAACAGCCAGACAAGCCAGCGTCAAGCGCACCCTGCGCCAACGCTTCGTCGCCGAGCAATAATAATTGGGTCATGATGCTTAACTCCTCAAATATACATAGAGATAAATCAACACTTTGCGAGAAACTATAAATATAATCCAAAATCCGCTTTACGCGAATTCCGACCCCTCGGAATTGTAGTGGACTCCGTCCACCTCGTCCTTAGGGTGGACAACCGTCCACAACCTATTTTTTTTAACCACGAAAAAACACGAAAGGACACGAAATTTTTGTTTTTTGGGTTGTTGTTGTAACCACTGAACACGCGGAAAACACGGAAATTTTTGTTTTTTAGGTTGTTGTTCGTCGGGATAGGATTGCATGCGGATTCGCGATTTGGCCTATCGTTTTTTTGACTATTCAGCCTGAACAGCCGGGATGGCGTGGAGAAACACTTCAAGTCGCCTCCCGCTTGGCCAGAATGACCTGAGGGCCACCCCAACCTCGTAGAGGTGGCACCATGAGTAACCCCAGGTGAAGCGAAGCGAAACCCGGGGTGGAGTGAGTAACGGCTTGGCGATAAGCTTTCCAGAAAATCTTTTCCCAAAAATCAAGAAGTTAGCTGATAGAGTAGTACCATGTCCACCTCGTCCACAATGTCCACATTATTCCCGGTCGGCGCTTTGCACTGCCGCGAATGTTGAGTTACGTTATTGCTGGCGCTTATCATTGTTTCGGTCTTCGCATATTTGTCAAACTTTCAACTCCTGGTGAACTACTCATGAAAAAAGTCTATTCTGCCTCGGTGACGCCGTTGCTTGCTGATGGCGCCCTGGATATTGTCGGCCTTCGCAATGTCTTGCAGCGCAATGTCAAACATGGCCTGGATGGTGTCTTTATCCTCGGTTCCATGGGCGAATGGGGCAGTTTTTCCGATGACTTCAAGGAGAATTTGGTTCGGGAAAGCGCTGCCATCCTGTCCAGCAGCAGCGCTGAATTGCTCGTCGGCATCAACGCGACCAGCCTGGCCCTTTCCCTGCAGAACCTTAAACGCTACAGCCGTTATGCGTTTGACAGCTATGTCTTTATGCTCCCGGCTCGGACTTCGGCCCTGGACCCGGTGAAATCTATTCTGACGATTCTGGACGCGGCCGACCGGCCGGTGTTTTATTACCACTGCCCGCCAAACAACGGCATTGACCTTAACCTGGAACAGTTTGATACGATTATGGCTCACCCGAACCTGAAGGGCATCAAGAATTCAGCCTCCAATATGTGGCTGCGCCGCGAGTTGATCCTGCTCCGCAACGACCGAGGCTATAATACCCTCCTCCTCGAAGGACAGGAATGGGCCACTGACGAAGCTATGATCGCTGGCTATGACGGCATGCTCTGCGGACTTGGCGCCCTGGCGTCTAAAGTTATGGTCGCTATCGCCCGCGCCGTTGACCAGAAGAACTTCCCCGAAGCCGTCAACTTGCAGAACACCTTCATCAGGCTTTTCCACGGCGTCTATGGCAAAAAACTCCAAACGGTCTGGGTCGGGCAGAAATACGCCCTGGTCAAACTCGGACTGATTGAAACCCCGCTGACCCTTGCCCAGGAAATGAGCACGCTCACCGCGGCGCGCCAGGCCGAAATCGAACAATGCCTGGCTGATTATAAAGATATCCTTGATTGAACCCGTCCCGGCGCGAGCCTGACTTTTGTGTGTCGCCCCGCTCCGCGGCTGTGGACATGGTGGGCGTTATGGACAGCGCCTGCCGCATATAGACCAAATACACCTTGCCTCCGTCCAGTGTCGGCACTTTAAGTGCCAGAACTGCCTAATCGCAATATCAACATGAGGATGATTTACGTATGGCCAGCATTCCCAGACCAGAGTATCCACGCCCGCAGTTTGTCCGCAAGGACTGGCTGAACCTCAATGGCGAATGGCAATTTGAGATTGACACCGGTGATTCCGGACTCGCCCGCGGGCTGCGTGAACGCGAATTGAACAGCCGCATTAAGGTGCCATTTTGCCCCGAGTCGAAATTATCCGGCGTCGAATACCTTGATTTCATGGAAGCGGTCTGGTATCGGCGCGAAGTGAAGATTCCTGAAGACTGGCAGGATCGCTACGTTCTCCTGCATTTTCAAGCGGTGGATTATGAAGCGACTGTCTGGGTGAATGGCCGCGAGGTCGGCCGTCACCGCGGCGGCTTTACTCCCTTCACCTGCGACCTCGGGCCGGCCAGCGAATTGGGTGACACGGCCGTCATCGTCGTCCGCGCTCGCGATCCGCGCGATTGGCACAAGCCGGGCGGCAAGCAGTCTGTCATCTATGAAAATGCCGGGTGCCATTATCCGCGCACCACCGGCATCTGGCAGACGGTCTGGATGGAGCCAGTGCCGCCAACGCGCCTGAAACGGCCCCGCATCACACCATGCCTGGAAAGCCGCTTGTTCCGGCTGGAGCAAGCCTTGGCCAACCCGCGCGCCGGCTGGACTATTACAGCGGTGCTGAACGACGCCCAAGGCGAAGTCTCGCGGGCAACCGCTGTCACCGGAACAGATTTTGCGGCCGTCCTGCAACTGCCGGTTCCTGAAGACCGCCTCCGCCTCTGGCAGCCTGGCGACGGCCAGCTCTATGATATTGACATCACCCTCACTGACCCGTCCGGCGCTGTTGTTGACCGCGCTGGAAGTTACGCCGGCATGCGCAGCGTGGCTATCGACGGCTACAAAATCCTGATCAATGGCGTAAGCGTGTTTCAACGACTCGTCCTCGACCAGGGCTACTATCCCGACGGACTGCTGACCGCACCGTCAGACGAAAGCCTGATGCGGGACATCTCCAAGTCTATGCAGGCCGGCTTCAACGGCGCCCGCCTGCACCAGAAAGTGTTTGAGGAGCGTTTCTTGTATCATGCCGACATCCTCGGATACCTGGTCTGGGGCGAATATGGCGACTGGGGTTTCCGCGACCGCTCCGGCCGAGTGCCCACCACTGTCGTGGACGGCTACCGGCATCAGCCCGGGGCAGCGCTCCTGGCGCAATGGATGGAAGTGCTGGAGCGCGATTACTCGCATCCGTCCATCATCGGCTGGTGCCCACTGAATGAGACGTCGCAGCCGATTGAGGACTACATGACAACTCTGGACGATGTCACCCGCGGACTTTTCCTGGCCACTAAGAATGCAGACACCACTCGGCCGGTTCTTGACACCTCAGGCTATTCCCACCGGGTGGCGGAGGCCGATGTCTACGACAGCCATGACTACACCCAGGACCCGGCTAAATTCACGGTGCAGCACGCCGGCCTGGCGAACGACAAGCCATATGCCAACGGCGAGGGCAAGATCAGCCTGCCGTATCGAGGCCAGCCGTATTTTGTCAGCGAATTCGGCGGAACCTGGTGGAATCCGAAGGCAGCAGCCAATGAGCTATCCTGGGGATACGGCGAGAGACCCAAGAATCTTGACGAATTTTACGCGCGGTTCCAGGGTCTTTGCGACGTGCTCTTGGACAACCCGAAGATGTTCGGCTACTGCTATACGCAGCTGACCGATGTGTTCCAGGAACAAAACGGCATTCTCACCTTTGACCGCCGCTCTAAATTCAACATGGCGAAGCTGCACGCCATCCAGACCAAAAAAGCAGCTATCGAAACGATGTGAGCAGTCGGTCGGCAGGCGTTTGCATTGATGGTTGCCTGAAATGCGTTGACAGGGAAGAAGAAGTCGCATGGCGAACATACCTATACCAGCCGGGCTGGATACAAAATTGTGCGTGCTCGGCGATAACGTCCTCGCGGAAGTCCCGTCCGTGCTGAGACAAGTCTGGCCGGACGGAAGACCGATTATCATTGCGGACGGGAATACCTGGGCCGCAGCCGGTCGCGAAGTGCAAGAATTGCTGGAAACGACCGGCTTGCAACCAGCGCCGCCGCATATCTTCCCGGCGCAGCCGGTGCTGCACGCTGACTACGTCCATGTCAGCGAATTGGTTCCGGTTTTGACCGGCAAGACCCCTGTCGCCGTCGGCTCCGGAACCATCAATGACCTGGTCAAACGAGCCAGCGTTGAGGCCAAAACGCCGGGCTACCTCTGCGTTGCCACCGCGCCCTCGGTAGACGGCTATACCTCGTACGGCGCAGCCTTGACGGTCAACGGCGTCAAAAAGACAGTCCCCTGTCCTGCGCCGGTGGCGATTTTAGCGGACAATCGGGTCATTGGCTCGGCGCCCCTGCCGATGATTGCGGCTGGTTACGCTGACCTGGCAGCGAAAATCGTGGCCGGGGCTGATTGGCACATTGCCGCGACGCTCGGGATTACGCCGTATGAGCCGGTGGCCTGGGACCTGGTGCAAAAAGACTTGCGAAGCTGGCTGGCTGATCCCGAGGGACTTCGCGACCGTCAGCCTGCGGCTCTGGCCGCTTTGTTCACCGGTCTGGCAGCCACGGGCTTTGCCATGCAACGCATGCGCGATTCGCGGCCAGCCTCTGGCGCAGAGCACCTGTTCAGCCATGTCTGGGAAATGGAGGGATTGACTCACCAGGGCGAAGCACCCTCGCACGGCTTTAAAGTCGCCATCGGCTCTCTGATTTCAACTGCCATGATGACCGCGATGTTCGCCTGGACTCCAGAAGAGGTGCAAAGACGCCTGGCAACGGCGCACGCTACGACCACCGAGGAACGACAAGCCCAAGTCGATGCCTGCTTGAAAAATTCGCCATTCGCCGCCGAAGTGACGCAGACAGCTATGGGAAAATTGCTGACCGGAACGGCCCTGGCTGAACGCCGACAAGCCATCCTGAAAGCCTGGCCGGAAATCCAGGCTAAAGTCAAAGCGCAATTGCTCCCGCTGGACGAGTTGCGACGACGTTTCCAAATTCTCGGGTGTCCAGTCAAACTGGCTGACATCGGCCTGGATAAAGCCATGCTGCGCCATAGCATCATAGTCGCTGGCATGATCCGAAATCGCTATACCTTCCTTGATCTGCTTTTTGAAATGGGGCAATTAGAGGAACAGATCGACAATTGTCGGATATAATGTACGTAGTTCAAGCTTCAGCTTGCTGTATGTAGTACAGCCTTTAGGCTGCGGTATGTAGTTCAAGCTTCAGCTTGCTGTATGTCGTACAGCCTTTAGGCTGCCGTACGTATTTCAAGCTTCAGCTTGCCGTATGTCGTACAGCCTTTAGGCTGCGGTATGTATTTCAAGCTTCAGCTTGCCGTACGTAGTTCAAGCTTCAGCTTGCTGTATGTCGTACAGCCTTTAGGCTGCCGTATGTTACGTGCTTTCAACGCCTTTAGCGCTCTACGGCTCCGTCCAGTGCCGGCACTTCAGTGCCGGAATTCGCCCCTCAGCATTCAGCCCAATTCCCTGGAACCCAATATGGCCTCTTACGCTTACGCCGATTACGATTTGCATCTACATTCGCAATGGAGCTACGATGCGACTGCCGACATTCGCGATTATTTCCGCCTGGGACGCGAAAGAGGCGTGCGCGCCCTGGCTCTGACCGACCATCATCTTATGGATGGCTATGAGGAACTGGTCAAGGTAGCCGCTGATTTTCCTGATGTCGGCTATATCGCCGGCGCCGAACTGACCGTGCACACGCCCACCGGCACCTTTGACATGGTCTGCCTGGGATTGCCGCGCCAGCCGACCCCTGAGTTGACCCGCGTGTTTGACGCTTATCGGGCCTGGCAGTGCGCCTACGGCGCTGCCATCTCCGCCAATCTCGTCCGACTGGGACATGATTTCACCGACGAGGTGCGCATGGCGGTTTTGCAAACCTATCGTCCTCCGCACATCATCGCTCGCCAGGGATGCACCCATGTCAAAAGCGCCGTGCTCCGGCAAACGCTGGTGGAACGCGGAGTTGCTCCTGATCTCGAAGCCTTGAAAGAAGTCTTCCGGCAATTCCGTGACATGCCCACGTACCCGGAATACGATTTCGTCCTGCCTGCGGTTCGTCAAGCTGGCGGAGTTATCCTGATCGCGCATCCGTACGGCTATTTTCGGCAATTGGAACGTCAGCGCATGGATGAATTGCGGGAGCTGCTCGCCTTTGACGGCATTGAATGTGCGCATCCCAGCCTGACGCACGAGGCAACAGAGACTCTCCGCGCCTATTGCCAGGAACACGGCCTGCTCAGCTCCGGCGGGTCAGACTGCCATGCCGCTGAAGGCAATTTCAGCAACCCTGACCGTATCGTTGATTTCGCTTATCACTGCGGCAAACCAGAATGGTTGGACGAAATCCTCGAACGCGTGCCGCTGTACCACGGCGCCTGAACCGAACAATCGACGCGCCTCGCAAAAGCGGTAAAAACACAGCGGGAAACACTGCTGATAGACGGCCCCTGCCATTGAGCGCTTATGTGTCACCCCTGGCGGGGTTCGAAAATAAGGGCACCTGACCGCTATCGTCAATCCGTGTCCATCCGTGGTCTCCTGCTGCCTGTTGCGGCATTCATTTCTGAAAGCAATCAGCCCTTCCTCTCCGATTGGAAAGGAAGGGCTGACTGCTTGTTAGGTTGATTTACTCCTTACGGCAGCGGTGCAGGCGCCGTAATAGCGAGCCGGAATCCCTGGTCTTTGTTGCGGAGATGCGCACCATACGACCGGCGGAATCCGATGCGGGCACTGTAGGCGTCTTCATACCAGCTGCCACCACGACGGACACGCGCCGTCGTTGAGGAGTGAAACACCTCGAAGCACCATTCGTATGCGTTGCCCATCATGTCATAGATGCCATAATAGTTGGGGGCAAACGACCCGACTGGGCTAGTATAGGCCTCTACGCCGTCATTGTAGTCGGGATGATAGCCACGCGTTTCACTAATGTCATACAGATAGTACACGTCGCTCTTGTAATTCGCGTCAGTATGCTTGATCTTATTGCCCCAGCTGTAGCGCGTGCTTTCCGCATCACCGCGCGCGGCGTATTCCCATTCGACTTCCTTAGGCAGACGATAGCTGGCCACGGAAGTGTCACAGTAGATGTTATTCACCTCTCCAGTCCGATAGACGGGGCCGTCAGCGTCGCCAATCTTGTAGCAAGGAGTGTGGCCTTCCTTTTCGCTGCGGGCGTTGCACCACTTGACGCAGTCATACCAGCTGACAGAGTAAACCGGGTGATTATCGCCCTTGCCCTTACCTTCCGCTAGGTCGGTGTAGCCGTTGGCCAAGCCCCAGTTCCGAACTGTGTCCCACAGCTTCTTGCTGACTTCATATTTGCCGATGTAGTAGTCGTCAACCGTTAAGTTGTATTCCGGCGGATACTCAGCGTTGGAGTGAGCCTCACGCGGCAACTGCAACGGATTCGTGCCTGTCTTGGTTCCGCCCGGGATCGGGGCAAACTCGTCCGACGGCGGAAGCACAGTGATCGTCACCGTTGCCGGCGCCGAGTTCCCATGCCCGTCGTTCGCCTGGTAGGTGAACGTGTCCGTGCCCCAGAAGTTGAGGTTTGGCGCGTAGGTGAACGAGCCGTCAGCGTTCAGCGTCAGCGTGCCGTTGGCAACGTCCGTCACCAGGATGGCCGTCAGCGCTTCGTCTTCCGGGTCTGTGTCATTGCCCAGCACGCCAGGCTCATCAACTGTCAAGCTTGTGGGAGTGGGGGTGTCCGTATACGTATCCGAATACCCATTCACGGTATAGGCGTCCTCCTCCGCCTTAGGCTGACCATTCCATTGGGCCACGCAGGTCATGTTCTCGGCGGGCATGGTGGCGGGCACTGCCGGTTCCCAGCCTGTGAAGTTGTACCCATCGCGGGTCGGGTCCGCAGGCGGCGTTACGTCGGTGTCGTAGTCGGCTGTGATGGTGTTCGGCACCATGGGGTCGCCGCCGTTCACGTCGAAGGTTATGGTGTACTGGTTTATCTTCCACTGGGCGACGCACTCGGTGTCCTCGGCGGGCATCGGGTTGGGGACGGCCGGCTCCCATCCTGCGAAGTCGTATCCCTCCCGGGTCGGGTCTGCCGGGGCTGTCACGTCGGTGTCGTAGTCCTGCGTGATCGGGTCTACGGTCGATCCGCCGTTGGAGTTGAAGGTGATGGTGTACTGGTTTATCTTCCACTGGGCGACGCACTCGGTGTCCTCTGCGGGCATCTTTGCGGGGACTTCCGGCTCCCATCCTGCGAAGTCGTACCCCTCCCGGGTCGGGTCTGCCGGGGCTGTCACGTCGGTGTCGTAGTCCTGCGTGATCGGGTCTACGGTCGATCCGCCGTTGGAGTTGAAGGTGATGGTGTACTCGTTGACGTCCCACTGTGCGGTGCAGGTCATGTCATAGGCCGGCATGGTTATGGGCACTGCGGGGTCCCATTCCACGAAGGTGTGGCCGGTCTTGGTCGGGTCTGCCGGGGCTGTCACTTCGGTGCCGTATTTTTGTGTGATCGGTTGTATGTAACTTCCGCCGTCCGTGTCAAAGGTGATGGTGAAATCCTTGAGTTTCCATTGGGCGACATAGGTCACTGCCTCGGTGACTGGTTCCAGGGGCGGGTCCCAGTCTGTGAACGACCAGCCGTCTTCGATGTCAAACACCGGCTCAACCGCTGTATCGCCGAGAGGCACGGCTTGGAGCAGTTCGCCGCCGCCAGTCCGCGTGCCATGATCGCCAAGATCAAACTTGACATAGATGAGGTCCGGGTCTACTGAGGTAGCGACTCGGAATCCGTCGCCATAGTTTCTGCGTCCGGGATCGCCGCCGCGGCGGAATCCGAGACGGCAGTGATAGGCGCCATAATACCAGTTGCCGCCGCGGCGGACGCGGTCAGCGCCGATCAGTCCACCGTACTTTTCCCAGCACCATTCGTAAGCGTTGCCGATTACGTCGTAGAGTCCATAGACGTTGGGGTCAAACGTTCCGACCGGGCTGGTGTAGGGGTCGATCATGTCATTGTAATCTGGATGATAGCCGCGGGTCGGGCTTACATCATATTTATAGAATATATCGCTGTTGTAGTTGGCATCGTCGTGGGTGATTTCGTCACCCCAGGGGAAGCGCGTATTGGCGGCTCCGCCGCGGGCTGCATATTCCCATTCCACTTCTGTGGGGAGGCGATAGCCGGAGGCGGTAAAGTCGCAGGTCACGCTGTCATCTTCGCCGACTCGGTAGACCTCGCCGCCGACGGTGTAGCATGGTGCGCGGTTTTCCATTTCGCTGCGGGCGTTGCACCACTTGATGCAGTCGTACCAGTTGACGTAAGTGACCGGGTAGGCGCCTGATTCGTCGTTGCCGGGTTTGCCGACGCCGTCGGGCAAGTCGTCATAGCCATTTTCCCGCCCCCATTCGCAGAACTTCGTCCCAGAGAGCTTTAGTGACTTCATATTTGCCAATGAAGTACTCTTTTTCAATTTTCAGCGTGTAAGTTTTTTTGTAATAGCCGCTGGCGTAATACTCGCGAGCGGCTATAGGATTAGTGACGGCGAGTTCACCGGTGTCAATGCCGACGAAATCCGTTGCCAGCAATGACGTTCCGATAAAACCGGCGAGCAGAAGGAAAAGCGCCTGCAATTTTTTAATCTTCATGGTCAATTCCCTTTCTTTTCTACTTTGAGTAAAAACATGCCTGTTAATAGATTTATGTTAATATTATGTTAATGATGCAAATTATTGATAGTTGTTACAGGTTGGCTGCCTTTTGCTCTCCGGCGGCAATCCTGTCCGTCTTGCCTGAAATCCACTCAAGCAGTCTGGTTGTGAAAGCGATGCAGAGACAAATAAAGAGCGTAGGCGTAGCACCTGCGCTATTTCTATAAGGATATACATACCTACTCGCGGCATGACGCCTTAGCGAGTCTGGCATTGTTTTTGGGGAAGTCGTTGCGTCTCCCTTATATTTTGGTTTAAAGTGTAATCATGGCCTGGTCAGCACCTTGAATAGGTGAGTTTATTTCTCTATTGCAGGCTTGTTTACTGCCACGCGCTTGGAGGAATTGCTGACCAGTCCTGACTTCTTTCGCTATGAGTCATATAAAAGCATTCAGTTTAATTATAGCGTTATAGTAATGCTTTTGCAAGAAGATGTTAAATCATTTTCTAAAATCTTTCCTGGGCTCTTTGGCTGCGCTCTGCGCTGCCCCTGGCCGGGGTCGGCGCAGGCGCTTTTCTTACCGCACAATCAAAATGCGATCCAGGCAAACAGCTGGTTCGGTTTTGGCGCCGGCGACAAAGCCCGGGCCCAGCAGTTTGAAGGAGAAGAAGACCCGGTAGGCGTTGTTGCCGCCCTCTTGGTACAAGTGGCTTAGGCCATGCTGAATCCACCAGGATTTGTCAGCATACACATAGCAGTTCTGCGTCACTGTCACCGGCTCCAGTTCGTACCAATGATATTTTTCGTCCTGGACAATCTTTTCTGCTGGCACCAGCACCTTTGTCGTCTTCTTGCTGGTGGCGTCATAGAATCCATATTCAAAGGGCGCGTTGACATTGTCCCGGGCGAATTTCTCAGTTTTTCCGAGGGCGGCTTCGGGGTCGGCGACGATTTTCGCCCGGCCGCCATGGGTCGGGGTGAAGTCAGGCCAGGCCAGGTCAGCGACGATGTCCATGCCCTTGAATTGCTCTGGCAGAGGCAGGTTTTTCTTGCTGGCCAGGGCTGCGTACTTCTCCTCCATCTTGGCGACGGTCGCCTGCACCTTGTCGTCATTGACGTAGGTGCGCAGATGATACGGGTAGTTTTTCAGGAAACGCTGCCTGAGTTCGTCGATTTGGGCAGCGTTCAGGCCGGTTTGTGCGGCGCGGTCTAAATGAATCATATCGACGAAGCCGCGCTCTTCCAGCAGATTTTCGTGATAGAAGCGATTGTCGCCGACTTGCTTTTCGGCCTGATCGAACAACGCATTGACCGTGCGGAAGAATTCCTGGTCCAGGTCAGTCCGCGCCTGGTTGACGATCGCCAGGTCGCCCGGGAAGGTCGAGGTTTTTCGGTTGATGTAGTCGATAATTTGCTTCACCGTGCCTGCGGCCGGGCCGTAGTAGGCGTTCAGGAAGCGGGGCAGCTCGTCGTCGATGTTCGCTTTGGGATTGTAGCTGAAGCGCATGCCGAGCCACAGGCGGAGTTGGTAGAAGATGGAGCGGCCGGACGAAAATTCCGCAAAGTAGCTGCGGATATTATTGTCGGCGTAGATGCTGTAATTAACCGGAATGATATAGGTGAAGTCAGTGATTGACTTGGAGCGCCCCCAGATGGCGCAGTAGTCCCAGATGGAGAGGGTGCCGTAGCGGCTCCAGCGTTGCAAGTGCTCCAGCGACTTGGCATTATTCGGATGCAACAGCGAACGGGACGACTGCCGCGTCTTGTTGAATTCGGTGCCGATTTGCGCCAGGCGGATTTGCACCTGCGGATGCGCCTCAATGGCGCCCTCGGTTGGCGGCTCTTCGGAAAAGGTATAGGCGAACATCTGCAAGCGCACCTTGGGATAGTCCTTTTCAATCGCGGTTGCCAAGGCGTTGGTGAACTCAATCACGACGCCGGAATAAGCGCCATATTTTTCAGCGGCTGCCAGGCAGTCAGGGCAATGGCAGTAGGCGCTGTTGTCGTTGGCGGAAATTTCGTAAATCCAGGGCCCTGGCGTGCCTTCGAACCGCGGGTCGGCCTGGTCTTTGGCGATGTATTCCCGCAGGCGGCGGATGAAATGCCGTCGCGTCTTGGGATTAGTGAAGCAGATATTGCCGGGGCCGCTGGCCGATTTTGCGACTTGGCGCTTGCCGTTGGCGTCCATAGAAAAGCAGTCGTAGTCGGCTTCTTCGAGGTCGGACGTATAATTATAATATGTATGACAGGCGCGCGGGCTGCCGTATACTGGGTCGAGGCCGAGCGCCTTCATGTCCTCGGTGTAGCCTTCGTCATGGAAGAAGTTCATTCGGTTGCGGGCCATATAGACGCGCCGCGGCTCGGGCGGGCTTTTGTGGTAGCCATAGACGCCGCGGGCCGCGAAGATTGGATTGCCGGTCACATCGAAATCGGCTGGCCAAGTCAGCGTTTGCAAGGAAGGAATATGGGTGTAGCGGTCGCAGGGCCAGACGACTCCAACCAGCCGCTCCAGGGCCTCATACACGGCATACAGCGTGCCTCGCCCGGTCTGGCCGCCGCCAGCAAGGATCAACTGGTTGTCTGATACGGCTTTGAGACGCCATTCTTCGTCTCCCATGCTGCCGGTGTCAATGTCAGCGGCTTTAGCGGCCAGGGTTCTGCCGACCAGCAGGGTCTTTCCGGACACGGCCTCGCCTTCGCGCTTGATGGCTATCTCCGCGTTCAGAGCCTGGCCTAAATGCTCGGTCAATTCAGCCGCCGCCCGCTGTTCGCCGCGGTTTGGGCTTTGCGGAAGCACGACTGTGCAAGGCTCCGCATACGTTGACGCGCTCAGCAACGCGACTGCACACACCGTCAGCGCCTTTCTTGAAAACATGAGTTTTTTCTCCGTAGTTTATGGATTGTTAACGTGCGAAATCCTAAAATATGCAATATGTGGTGACGGAAAGCGATATTTGACCGCGCCCACCGGAATCATAGCCACCCCATGAACCCTATTGATAAGGTACATAGGAAAGAACCCATTTGCAATCCAGAGACCGGCTTTTTGTTTCCAGGCATCAATGGCGGTTGGACGCGGGGCGCCAGCGTCCAATTGTTAAATCTTAGTAAATAAGAAGGCATTGGCCTGCAAGGAGATGCAAGCTCCATAGTGGAATTTTTGCAAAAGCGAGGTAAGTTATTGGCTATTAAATCATAATCGCGTGCAATATTTCTGAATCAGTATCTGAGCCAGGCTTGCACTATGAGCGCCTAGCCGGAAAAGGGCGCCAAAATCGACTGCGACGACAGCAGCGAAAAACAAAAACATTCCGCTCCAGCGCCCGCGATTTTCTCACTTCTGCACCTGCCGCACCCACGTCCGCTGGAGTCCCTGCGCATATGACGACATCAGCAAAGGTTAGAAAGAGAAATATCAAATGGGCATCCGCATTATTGGCACTGGGATGTATGTCCCGGAACGCATTTTGACTAATGCTGACCTGGAAAAAATGGTCGACACCAGCGATGAATGGATTACCACCCGCACAGGCATCAAGGAAAGACGCATCGCTGATGCGGAGACGGCGACCTCTGACCTGGCTCTCCAAGCGGCTCGGAACGCCCTCCAGATGGCGGATGTGCCGGCCAGCAGCCTGGACCTGATCATTGTCGCCACGGTCACCCCTGACAAGGTCTTCCCCAGCACCGCATGCCTCCTCCAGACTAAGCTCGGCGCTGGCCCCTGCATGTGCTTTGACCTGGAAGCAGCGTGTTCTGGACTGCTCTACGCCATCGAAGTCGCCCATGCCATGTTGGCTGCATCTCCTAACTACCGTCGCGCCCTGGTTCTCGGCGCCGAAAAACTGTCCGCCATCACGGACTGGACGGATCGCAACACCTGCGTCATCTTTGGAGACGGCGCCGGCGCTGTCATCCTGGACAAAAGCGATGACTACGCCTATGGCTGCTACTTGGCTGGCAAGTTTTGTGCAGACGGCCAGTACGCTGACATCTTGCAGCTCCCGGCCGGGGGCAGCGCCTTGCCGGCCAGCCATGCGACTGTCGACGAACGGCTGCATTACGTGAAGATGGGCGGCTCCAAGACGTTCCAGATGGCGATTTCGCTGATGACCAACACCTGCGCCGAGTTGCTTGAACAAGTCGGCATGTCCTGGGAGCAAATCCGCTGGCTGATTCCACACCAGGCCAATGCGCGCATCCTGACTGCTGTCGGCTCGCGCTTGGGCATCCCGGAACGCGTCTATGTCAACATCAGGGACTATGGCAACACGTCCTCCGCCTCAATAGGACTCGCTCTTGACGAATTGAACCGAGCCGGAAAAATCGATCCCGGTGACTTCATTATGCTGACCGCCTTCGGCGGTGGTCTGACCTGGGGCGCGCTGCTCCTGCGCTGGTGAATGAATTAGGGGCTTTTTTTTAGGGGCGAGGGGCGAGGGGCGAGTTTCGGCACTAAAGTGCCGACACTGGACGGAGGCTATGTACCTCGTATCATAAGGCAGCATCATGTTGAGTGCAGTGGAAGTTCTGCGCCAAATCGGCGACCTGTCGGGTTTAGACAACGTCTCCAAGCTCTGGGATGAAAGCATGGCCCAGTATCCGCAGGAACAACCGCTGTTCTTCCTGCGGGAGGATTTCTGGCAGCCGCTGATGGCGCCAATGGGCCTGGGGCCAGAATGGCAGGAGCCGCTGCGCCGCACTGCCGCTGCTATCGCTGACTCGCCAGCCATGTCCCAGTTAGCCTGGCACGGCTACTGGCGGCTCTTCCGACCCACCACCTACATCAATATCAGTGGCTGGCCCGAACCGCCCGAACTGGGCGAGCAGGACAAGGGCCTGTTCTACGTCCTCCTAGCCCTGGCTATGTGGCCACTGGCGCAAAAATACTGGGATGGCTTAGACATCCCGGAACAAGTCCGTCATGACACTGGTCATGGATTTGCAGGCAGTTGCCTAAAAATTTACCAGGAAGGCCATGACGGGCGCCCAGGCATCAACCAAAATCAGCTTAGCTGGTCCAATCTCTATACACGCACCAGTCTGTTCCGGCTCGGACGCATGCAGTATATCCTAGAGCCGCTACGCAAAGCCGTCCGCGTTTTCCGGCATCGGCAAACCGGCCAAGTCATCGCCTTCCCCGACGCCGGATTGACTTTCACGCCGGACGGCTATCGCTACGCCGACCCAGCCGACTATGCCGGGCTGGACGCCTGGACCTCAGTGCTGGAAATAAACGACCGCATCATCCGCGGCAATCCCTTCTCACCGCGCGGTTTCGCCTCCCGCACTGTGCTCGAACTGCCAGCGGCAGACTGGGAACTGGTGCTCAAAGACGGTGACGAATGTCTATCCATGCACATCCCCCGAGGCGGCGGCATGACCCCGGAAAAATGCTTGGACTCCTTCCACCGCGGCTGCGATTTTTACGCAAAATACTTCCCGAGTCGACCAGCCAAAGCGATTGTCTGCTCATCCTGGATTTTCAACAATCAGCTGCAAGACATCCTGCCGCCAACAGCCAACCTGGTGCAACTGCAACGCGAAGTATATTTGTTCCCCTGCGCCAGCAATAGGCATGACGGCCTGTGGTTCATCTATCTTCACAATGGTGCGTTCCAGTTGGACAAGGTGCCGCGCCAGACGTCGCTCCAGCGTAGCATCGCCGAATACCTGGACCAGGGCCACCGCTGGCGATGCGGGCACATGTTCCTCCTCCTGGATGACCTCGAACGCTTCGGTCAAAAGACCTACCTGCGCAACGAAGCCAATGCCACACGAGACTTGGAGGCTTGAACTACGTACTGCAAGCTGAAGCTTGAGTTGCATGTTGGCAGGCTAAAGCCTGCGGGACGTACAGCAAACTAAAGTTTGAACTACATGCTCGTGCATGCGAGGCTCATACTGCAAGCGAGGAGCGGCAGAAGCGCAAAAAACATGCTGCCGGGAAGGTCGTTATCAACGCATGCCCGGTTACGTTGCAGCGATGGAATGGCGGATTCAGGAATTGCTGGCGAGAGAGATGCTTTTCAGGTAAACTGGCACGGCTTGGCGTCGAGCCCGATTTTTGTAGCGGCTGGCGAAGCGGAAATGGAGGTTAATTTCGCCCTGCTGGGTCAGTTCTGCCGGCACCGGCACAGTGATGGTCTTTAAGCCAGGGTCCTTGGGGGAATAATTGAAGGTGGAGAGAACCCGGTCGCCATGCATGATTTGCAGAATCTGGTCATGGTGGCCGATGATTTGCGCCTGCAACTGGAGCTGCAATGCCGTTTTCGCCGGCTCCACGAAGATGGTCAGCACCGACAATTCACCGATGCGCAGGCCATTGGTGTTTTGTCGGCAGTCCGGGGTGAAGTCAATCTGAGGAATCGGCGTCATGGGTAGCAGCCGAACTGTCTGGCCTGAGAGCAGCGGCGTCGACGTTTGGTCGGGATATTTTTCATGGAGCGTGATGACTCCATCTACGACTTTCAAAAAGCGCAGGAAGCACGAGGTTTCATAGTTGACAATATCGCTGTCCGGCTCGCTGAAGCGTTCATCCAGGAAAAGCAGGTAAATGCCGTCTTTGAGAGCCGGGAAATTGACCTGGTAGCGTTCGCCTTTCTGGGGTTTGACCAGGATTGTCTCCGGGGTTGCCAGCATGGTTTTGTCCTCCATGTGGTAGAGTCGGCAACGGAAGGCTTGCGGGTCGTTTTCATTGCGTTCCTTGCGAGTGATGAAAAGAACGCCGTGCCGGAATTGAAAGCTGGTTTCGTGCGGAACAATTGACATTTCGGCGGACGGTGGCGTCATCGGCTGCCATTCACTCACCTGCCAGTGCCGGATTTCCGGCAGGTCGCGGACGCCCTGGCTGGCAACAGGCGGCCGGCTGAACAGAGAGTCTTCCTGCGGGCGCAACCCTAGGCAGGCCAGAACCGTGGGGGCGATGTCAATCAATTGGCAGGGCACGGCATTGAAGCGAATTTGAGCGCTGATGTCGTCCGGGCGTTTGATTAGAGTGACGACTTCCGGCGTGTACAATTCAGAATGGTCTCCAGTGACGACGATCAGGGACTTGTCATACAGGCCGTACAGGTGCAGGCGATCAAGGATGGCCTCGACGATGCGGAGCGAGCCGCGCAGCTGCCGGAGAGTAGTGGTGTCGTAGGTCGCCTGGAGATTCTCGTCAGTGGCGACAGGCACATGGGCGCCTTGGAGATGCAGGTATTTGAAGACGTTGTCGTGCTCGCCGACTTTAGCTTCGACTAAGAGTCGCTGGTAGTTATTGACGTCGTGATTTTGGAACAGGTGGCCGAGGACTTCTTCGCCAGGGGCGACAAAACGGTCGGTCAGCGATAGGTAGGGGCGCCCCAGCAGCGGCTGTAAGATGAGCGGGGTGATGTTGGACAGCCAAATGTCAATAAAGGTATGCCACGACCGCGAATGCGACTGCCGGTCAATGGCGTTTTCAAGAAGCTCAGGGCTGTAGGCGATAGTTTGCAGCACATAGGGATAGCCTTCGCGGATATAGCCGGCCCGGCCCAACTCGGAGAACAGCGACCCTTGGTCATGGCAGGCGGTGTTGATGTAGTCGGCGTGCTTGGCTCCGAGGTCGGGTGCGCTTTTTTCCGAATATGGAATGCCGGTCAGCATTGCGGGGACGGCAAAGGTGGTGTGCGGGATTGGACTGACCATGCGGTCAAAGCAGGTGAAGTCCTTGAAGGACTCGCGCAATTCCGGAAACTCGTTCAGGGCTTCCTTGAACAGCGCTTCGCCCATGCTGTCAACGACAATCACCAGGACGTTGCTGTCTTTCCCAAAGACAAATTTGTTCTTTTCCGACACCGTGAAGTCGTAGTGGGTGTAGTCACCGCGAGGATTGGTGAGGAAATGGTATCCGAGCGGAACGATTTGGGTGATGATGGCGATGACGGAAAGTTTGACCGCATTGGCGGAAAACCAGGCATGCTTCCAAAGCGTCAACGCAATCGGAATGAGGACGAGCAGAGCCCCAAACAGCATGATCGGTAAAATATTGCCGCTGTATTCCGGAAGGATGTTGTTGGAAATCTGGATAATCTTGGTATGGAACAAATATTGAATCCAGACCGTGAAGGCGAGGCCGAGAACGCCGGCGTTGAGCACGGAAAAATAACGCTTGTTCCGGAAGGGCCATTGGACTGCGGCGACGATAAAAGCCAATGCCGCCCAACCCAAAAGCACCCCAGGCAGGACATGGCTGAGCCGGAAGGTGAACTCAGAGGAATTCTGGCAGTAGAGTTCGAGGGTGGGAACAAAGACCGTGGTGGCCAGCAGAAGCGACGCCATGATGACGGCGGCAGTGCGACTGGCGGCGGAATTCTGGGTGAAGACCATGGGGGCATCCTTGTCTCAGGTTGACAGCAAGTCAGGCGGAACCAATCAGAAGCGGCACAGGGTGGACTATCCGTTCATAACCTATTTTTTTAAACCACGAAAAACACGAAAGGACACGAAATTTTTGTTTTTGGGTTGCTGTTGTAACCACTGAACACACTGAATATACGGAAGTTTTGTTTAAGGTGTAAAGTTTTGCATTGGGCGCCTGAAGTACAGAATCCACGTTGACGTATGTCGTACTGGCGGCCCGAAGGGCTACAACATAAAAGCCCAGGGTAAGCGAAGCCCGCCAAGGGCGAGCGCAGCCCTGGGTGGACGGATTATAATTTTGAGCC
>JAAZKI010000316.1 GCA_012799905.1 Lentisphaerota bacterium
ACACTGGACGGAGGCAAGGCGCGAGATTAGCGCTTTGCGGCGTATGTAGTTCAAGCTTTAGCTTGCCGTACGTGTGTACTACCTATGGCGCCGGCGCCGGCGCCGGCGCTGCCGGTGCTGGCGTTTCTGCCGGCGGCGCAGCTGCCTCTGGAGCTGCGGCTTTATCAGCCGCCGCCTTTTCCTTAGCCATTTCTTGCTGCAATTGCTCTTGGCGGAGCTTTTCAGCTTTTTTTGCCTTGCGGTGGTGGTTGTAACCGTAGGACGCTAATGAGATCAGGACGATGATTGCCAGGCTGATCAGGGTGGCTTTCAGCCAATGCCTTTTTGGCGTGCCCTCGGCGTCTTTGGGATAGACGCCGAAATTGGTGAATTGCATGCGCAGCTTGGCGTCGAGCCGCATTCTTAGATTGATAGCCCAGCCACAGCCTTCAAGCAGTGCGCTTAAGTCTTGGCGGCTGAGCTTGATGGCGGCCATTAAGCTGATGGGAAAAACTACGGCCAGGATGGCGCAGATGACCGTGATCCAGATTTGCAGTGCGGACATGCTGGCCACGGTCTTGGTGATGAAAGCCAGCGCTGAACCCAAAGCGGCGACTGCGACGCTGGCGCCCAGGAAAGCGCCGCTGTTCATCTTGCCGTCAGCAGTCTTGACTGGCGCCGGAGGCGGTGCGGGCGCGGCGCCTGGCGTGATCGCCTTGGTGAAAGTCTGTTGCAAGCCCTTTTCAGCGGCGCCAGACCAAGCCTCAATCTTACTTTCAACGATGCCCCACAGGCGCGCAAAGGGCGCTATCAAAGCTTCGCGGATACAGACCGGATTCTCGATGACCTGTACGATTTTGGCATCGTAGTCGACGCCTTTCAAATCGAAGAAGACGCCGCGCTTGCCGACGACGAGGTTGCCGCGGCTGCCAGTGGTGACCGGAACCACGACCGAGATTTTTTCGGTGGCGGACTTTTGCACTTCTACGTACATGATGAACATGAGGCTGCTTTTGGCCAGAGCCTGGTGCGCCGCGACATTGTCGACTTGCAGGCTGACGTGAAACCAGCGGCCGTCGATGACCATAGAGCCGCTTTCAAACATGGCGTTGCCTTTGTCGCCGTAGAGTTCGGAAAAGTTGACGAAGTTGTTGGCGAAGCGCAAGAGGTAGGTGCGGAACAGGAGGAGTTTTTCGACTGCCTTGGCTGCGGTCAGCGTATCGGCGACGGCTTTGTCAGCCGCTAAAAGTTTTTGGACATCGTCGAACAGTTCCGGACTGTTCAAATAGGAGCGCAAAATGTCCGGCGGCAGTTTTTCCACGATGTTGCCTTTTTTGCTGGCCAGGTAGGCCTCGTAGGGGGCGAATGTGGCTTTGACGGCATTCCATTCATTCTGGGTGATGGCGGTCAGGCCAGGCCCGAGGAGCGGCAGGATGATTTTTTCGGTGACATCGTGCCACCAGACGCGGAAGACCGGGTTGATCTGCATCGGGTCGAGGGGAATGGCAGCCTCCGGCGAGGGCGGTGCGAGTGGCAGGCTATTTGCATAGGCTTCGACTTCCGACTGATTGGCCGGATCGAACTCTGCCACCCTGGTGTCAGGCGCCAAGGCTTTGCTTTGCAAGCGGCTGTCGAACTGCAACAACCGACTGAGCTGGAAGAATTGTTCGACGCGGGAGGCGTTGGTTTTCAGCAGGGCGGCCAGCGCCGGCGTATTTGCGCCCAAGGGCATGATTTCAGTCTTGTCCTGCCCGGCCGGGATGGCGCCGCGGTCAAGCCACTCCAGGTACAGGGGGAT
The DNA here is from genome assembly GCA_012799905.1 of Lentisphaerota bacterium. Lineage (GTDB taxonomy): Bacteria > Verrucomicrobiota > Lentisphaeria > Oligosphaerales > Oligosphaeraceae > JAAZKI01. The sequence goes on from JAAZKI010000316.1 coordinate 1,778, forward strand.
GGCGGCCAGGAAGTCCTTTAATTCTTTGTCGCCCATACCGATGGAGCCGTCCAGGTCCTGGGAGCCGCCAGTGGCGGTCACGACGTGCGTGATCAGGTTTTTGATGTCTTCGCGGTCGCCGGCTGATTTCATGGACAGGACGCCGTCGCCATTAAGGGCGCGGGCCTGTACCGTGCTGAGGAAGGTGCGGATTTGAGCCAGGCTAATCGTCTTCGCATCGGCAACCTCCAATTCTTTAAGGATATAGAGGGCGGAATTCCGGAGAGCCTGGCCGGTTTCGGTGTCTTTGGCGATGGCGTCCAATGGCAGATTGCCGTCAAATTCCGGCGTAATGCTGTCGCGGTCAGGGAGTTGGAGCAGAAACCAGCGGATTGCTTGTTTGAGGTCAGCGCTGGTGACTCGTCCTTTGCCCTCGACGTCCAGGTGCTGGATGAAGAGCGGGTCACAGAAGAAGACATTGGCGGGAGCGCTGGTTGCTGCCCAGAGGGCCTCGTCCAACCGCAAGACCTCTTCCAGGTCTCTGCCGTTGTCAACTGCCATTTGGAATGATTTGCCAAAGCGATTGAATCTCATGATATAGCAGTCCTTACATCAGGGCGGCCTTGTCCAGGTAGTTGGGCACGGTCGTTTGCCAGCCCAGGTTATTTTGGAGGTGGTCGGAGAAGGCCTCGGCCGCCTCCGGCTCGCCATGAGTGATAAAGGTTTGATCAGGCTGGTTGCCGAGGCTTTGCAGCCAACGCGTCAATTCATCGCGGTCGGCATGGGCGGAAAAGCCTGAGATGCGGGCGATGCGGGCGCGGACACGGTGTGTCTCTCCCTGGATTCGGACGTCCTTTTCGCCGTCTAAGATGATTCGCCCCAGAGTCCCGACCGCTTGATAGCCGACGAATAGGATGGTTGATTCCGGCCGCCCGATATTCCTGACCAGGTGGTGTTTGATGCGGCCGCCGGTGCACATGCCGGAGCCGGCGATGACGATGGCAGAGCCGCGGATACGGTTGATGGCCTTGGATTGGGCGACTGTTCGAACCATGGTCAGGCCGGGCAATCGGAAGGAACGCATCAATTCCGTGGTGTCATGGTCGAACAAGCCGGGATGACGCTTGAAAACGTCCGAAACCCGGACTGCCATTGGGCTGTCAACAAAAATGCGCAGCCGTGGAATTTGGTTGTTGCGGGACAGCTGCGCCAGGAAATAGAGCAGTTCCTGGGTGCGTTCAATGGCGAAACTCGGGATAATGATGTTCCCGCGGGCCTTGGCCGTGGAGTTGATGACTTCCGCCAGCTCGCCAGGAATGTCAACAGCCCTGCCGTGAATGCGATTGCCATAGGTCGATTCGACGACCGCGTAATCAGCTGCCCCGACCGGCGCCGGGTCGCGCAGAATTGGCATGTCCCAGCGGCCGACGTCACCGGAAAATAGAACCGTGCGCGTCTTCTTCGCGTCCTCAATCGTGAATTTGACGGCGGCAGCGCCGAGAATGTGAGCCACTTCAATGAATTCCACGGACAGCCCCGGCCCGAGTTCCAGCGGCTTGGCAAAGTCCCATGCCTGCAACAGCGGCGTCACGGCCTGGGCGTCTTCGGTCGTGTACAGGGGCACGACCGGGTATGGGCCTTTCCTGCCTTCGCGCTCGTGACGCCGGCGCTTGAATTCAGCGTCTTCCTCGTTGATCTTGGCGCTGTCAAGCATGACGATTTTGGCGATGTCAATCGTGGCGCTGGTGCCGTAGATAGGGC
>JAAZKI010000013.1 GCA_012799905.1 Lentisphaerota bacterium
CCTATCCCGACGAACAACAACCATACACAAAAATTTCCGTATATTCCGTGTATTCAGTGGTTACAACAACAACCCAAAAAACAAAAATTTCGTGTCCTTTCGTGTTTTTCGTGGTTAAAAATAGGTTATGGACGGGGGTAGTCCACCCTAAGGCTTCCGCTTCATTCCGCCACCGTTGCGAGGATTTCCGCAATCAGCTTTTCGGCGTCAACGCCTTCGGCTTCAGCGCGGAAATTAGTGATGACGCGATGTCTGAGCACTGGCAGGGCCAGAGCCCTGACGTCCTCGCAGGCCACGTTGCGCCGTCCTTGCAGCAACGCCCGCGCCTTACCGGCCAGAATCATGGCTTGCGAAGCGCGCGAGCCAGCGCCCCATTGCACCAGGTCGTTGACTCTCTCCGACGCCTGCGCACCGCCTGGCCGAGTGGCCGCACACAAGCGGACAGCGTAGGACACCACGTTGTCCGACACTGGCACTTCCCGCGCCAGGCGCTGCAGGGCGATGATCTCCTGCCCGTCCAAAACCGGCTGCAGCGCCACCTGTTCGGGCGCCGTCGTCTCACGCACCATGCGCTCCTCGTCCTCCAGCGGCAGGTAGTCCATCACGATATTCATCAGAAAACGGTCGAGCTGCGCTTCCGGCAGCGGATAGGTTCCCTCCAGTTCAATAGGATTCTGGGTGGCCAACACGAAGAACGGCTTTTCCAGGGGATAAGTGACTCCGCCCACAGTGACATGTCCTTCGCCCATCGCCTCCAGCAGCGCGGCCTGGGTTTTTGGAGGCGTGCGGTTGATTTCATCCGCCAGGACGAGATTGGCAAACACCGGCCCGGGAATAAACCGGAACGTCTTCTCAGTCCGGTTGGCTGACTCGTCCATGACTTCGCTGCCAAAAATATCGGCTGGCATCAGGTCTGGGGTGAACTGAATGCGCTTGAAGGTCAATGAAAACAGCTGGGCGACGCTTTTGACCAGCAGCGTTTTGCCCAGGCCGGGAACGCCGGTCAGCAAAGCATGGCCGCCGGCCAGCAACGTCACCGCGATCTGCTCAATCACATCCTCCTGGCCGATGATCACCCGTCCCAACTCTTGGCGCAAGCGCGCCATCGCCGCCGCTGCATCCGCGCCGGATTTGTTCACAATCCTCTCTGTCATGACCCCTCGCTTCAACAATTCTCTTCAACTAAAATGGAAAAAACGGCTTTTGGCGTTATAATCGCCTCATATCGTATAATTCAGTAACCAGCAAATATAATCATCGGAGGTTAACAATGCGAGTCATCGAACCCCACATTCACATGATTGCCCGGACTACAGCCGATTACGAACGCATGGCCCTGATGCACACTGCTGCCTGCTGTGAGCCAGCATTCTGGGCTGGCTATGACCGGACTTCCGCCCAGGCTTTCCACGATTATTTCACCCACTTGACGCTCTTCGAGCCGAAACGCGCCGCCCAGTACCTGATCAAGCATTTCTGCTACATCTGCATCAACCCCAAGGAAGCCGAAGACCTCGTCCTCGCCCGCGAAGTGATTTCCTTCATCCCGGAATTCCTGAATCGCGACAACGCCATCGGCATCGGCGAAATCGGCACCAACAAGAACACTCGCAATGAAATGACCATTTTTGAAGAGCAGATTGACTTGGCTGTCCGGCTTGACCAGCTCGTCTGGGTCCACACACCGCACCTGGATGACAAGCTGAAAGGCACCAAGATGATGCTCGACGCCCTCAAGAACCGGCCCGATATCAACCCCGAAAAAATCTGCTTTGACCATGCCGAGGAGCACACCATCGGGCTGATTCGCGACCAGGGCTACTGGGCCGCCATGACCATCTACCCGATCACCAAAAATTCGCCGGCGCGGGTCGTCGACGCCCTGGAGGTCTACGGCCTTGACCACATTATGGTCGACGCCTCCGGCGACTGGGGTCCGTCCGACCCGGCCACTCTTCATAACGCTATTTTTGAAATGCGCAAACGAGGCTATGATGACGAGACAGTAGAGCAGGTCTTCTATCACAATCCCCGCCAATTCCTGTCCCAGTCACCGAAATTCTCCTGCTGAAAACAGTCTGATTCGCGCTATTGCCATCGCAGTCACACCATCTTTTCCAACCTTAAGGTTTTAACATTAATTTTGCCAGGAGGTTCGATCATGTTCAGCAAGCACTTGTTTCGCTTCGCGGTCTTAAGTCAATTCTGTGCGTGCGCCGCCTTTCTCAACGCTGCCCCGGCGCCAGCCAGCGCTTTGGTAGAATGTCACCAGACCGAGTGTCGGGACGGCAAAATCACAGTGGCCCGCGTCAGCCAAAACTTATTTGCTGACGACTTCAGCCGCAACTCCGGCCTCTGGCTGGACTTCAACAACTTCCAAAACCTCCTCACCTTCACCTATGGCGATGTGGACGGCGTCAAGGCCCTGGTCATCACTAAGGACGAGGCCTTCAAAGCGACTGACACTGCCTTTGAGCTGACTTCCAAGCCGTTCCCGGTCACGGCTGGCTCTGCCTTCGCGTATAGCGTCACTGCCCGCGGCACTGTCGATATGAGTCGCTCCCGCGGTCATAGCGTCTCGTACCACAACCGCATCCAATGGCGAGACCAGGATCAGCAAATCCTGTCGGAAACACCCTATTCTTTCAAGAACGCCTCGGAACGATTCATCACCACCACCATCACCGGAATCATTCCGGAAAAAGCCGCCTTTGCCGTCCTCCGCCTCGGCGCCGACAGCCCCAACATCACCCCCAGCACCTATTTTGCTTTGTCCGCCATCACCTTCACCTCCCAGCCGCCCAGCAGCCCCTACCATCCCGAGGGATACGTAGTGTCCAAGCCGTTCCCCCTGCCGCTGACCGGCGCCCTGGCCTGGGAGGCTGACATTCCTGCTGGCGCCGCCGTCACCCTCCAGCTCGCCACCGCCCCGGACGAGGGCGGTTCGCCGGGACGCTGGACCGACTGGTCCGCCCCCACGGCCAAGCTGCCGGACTGGCCGCCGACCGCCCGCTGGGTGCGTTATCGCGCCACCCTCAAAGCCGCTGATGGCCGAGCCCCTGTCCTGAAATCAGTCACCTTGGGCAGCCTGACTGACCAGAACTGGTCAGGCCAAGACAGCACTCCGCCGATCATCACCCGCCTCACTCCAGCCCAGACCACCGACCCCTCCGCACCTATTGCGTTCCGCCTCGCTGACGAGACCGGCATCGACTGGAAAAACCTCCGCCTGCTCCATCACGGCAATGACATCCTGCCCCATTGCCGACGCGACGGCGACGTCATCACCTTCACCCCGCCAACAGCATTGGAGCCGCCCGGGTTTGAGATACACCCCCGCTACTGGCCCCGCACCAACCACCGCAATGCCCTCGTCTTCACCACCCCGGCCGACGCACCTGACGCAATCCGCGTCAGCCGGGAGAAAATCATTGAAGACACGGCCTTCTCCCTGACCAGCCTGTCCTGCTCGGTTGTCGCCGGCCAAAACTACGTCTTCCGCTGCGACTGCCGCTATCTCCTGAATCTCGCCGCCCCCGGCAATCTCACCATCGGGAAAATCATCTGGCAGGACGCGGAGGGCGCCAGCTTGGAACCGTCCCAGCTGATCCAGTTCTCCGGCCACCCCGGCGACTGGAATGCCATCCACATGAACATGACCGCCCCGGCCGACGCCGCCAGCGCCGTGGTACGCTTCGGGTTCGACTACCCCAACTTCGCTGGCGGTGATTACCTGGACATTCGAAACGTCACCCTGACCGGCCCGCGCGGCGTGCCGCTAAAGTCCACCGAACCCAATCTCCACGCCTTCCAGTTCACCGCTGCTGACCTGGCCGGCAATCGCACCCAGGCTGAACGCTATGTCCTTATTGATGAACCGCCGACCCGGAACATCGTCCGTCTGCGCGACGACGGCTTTGTCCTTGTCGATGACAAGCCGTTTTTCCCCATCGGCGCCTACGCCGTCTGCAAGCGCGAATTCAACAACAATGATCTTGACCAGGCCTTTGCCGACCTCAAGAAGATTGGCTTCAACTTCGCTCACACCTATCAATCCACCCGCAACGAGAATTTCCAGCAATTCTTAGCCGCCGCTGCCAAGCACGACTTCAAAGTCTGGGTCGCATCGGGCGCGGGCGCCAATTCCACCCAAATTGGCAACTATCTACGCACAGTCGCCCGCGAATACAAGCATCCTTCCATCCTGGCTTGGTACCTGGCCGACGACACCAGCGGCCATGTCTCACCTGAGGCCCTGACCGAACTGCATCAGGCCATCCGCGACCTCGACCCTAGCCACCTGACCGTTCAGGCGGATGGGGTCGGCTCGCCTGAAAGCCCGAACTACCTGCCTTACATCCACGCGACTGACGCCTTCCTGCCCGAAATCTACCCCATCCGCAATGCTGACTCTGACGGACCGCCCAAGGTCATCAGCGACATGAAGCTAATCCACGCCAACCTCGCTGCCGAAGGCAATCCAGTCAAATCCATCTGGGCCATCATCCAGTACTTCCAGGGCTGGAGCAGCTGGAAGCGCTTTCCGACCTTCGAGGAATTGCGTTCCATGAGCTTCCTGTCCATCATCCACGGCGCCCACGGCATCACCTGGTACACCTACGGCGGCTTTGACAAAAATCATGGCATGACCGACACCCCGGAGACCTGGAGCAACATGGCCACCGTCGCCACACAACTAAACCAACTGAGCGAAATACTCACCGAACGGACGCCGCCGCAGCTGCAACCGCCGACCATCGTCAGCGGCCCGACTACGGACAGCTTGGGCCACCCCGCCATCAGCGCCCTCCTGAAAATCCATCAGGGCAACGCCTATCTCCTCGCCGCCAGCTCCGCCCGCGAACCCATCCGAGCCAGCTTCCAGCTGGACGCGCGCATGGCCGGCAAAACCAACGCCAAAGTCCTGTTCGAAAACCGAAACGCAACCATCCAAAATGGCGCCCTCGCTGATGACTTCAAACCATACGAAGTGCATGTCTACAAATTCCAATAAAACAAAATAAGAAACCCAAAAGCATCGGAAAATTTAAAAATTCGGGAACCGATTTTGACACCTCTCCTGCCTGAAGATGTCAAATTGATGTCCGCACGAACATTTTTTTCAAAAAATTTCTTCTTATTGGCATTGTTTTCGGAATTTCCCTCGCTATATTATTCGGCTGTCGTTTTCCGTCCCGATTTTTCGGGTTTTTGCGTTGTCTTTTTCACGACAGTCCAGGATCAACTTCGATGCACCATTTATTTTCATCTCATACTGTTCTTCCTCGCCATTTTGAGCTTGACGACGTCCGCGAGCCAAATTTTTTGCGCGAGCAATTTCCGTACACGGACGTTCCTCGGATTTTGTTTGACGGCCAGGACGTACTGCCGTCGCCAGCGTCGGATATCTGGATCACGGACACCACGTTCCGCGATGGCCAGCAGGCCCGCCCGCCCTACAAGCCCGAGCACATCGTGCGCATCTATGACCTGCTGCACCAGCTGGGCGGGCCTGAGGGCGTCATTCGGCAGTGTGAGTTCTTCGTGTACAGCCAGCGCGACCGGGCGGCCATCGAGGGTTGCATGGCCCTCGGTCACCGCTATCCGGAGATCACCGGCTGGATTCGCGCCAACGCTGAAGACTTCCAGCTGGTCAAGAGACTTAACCTCAAGGAAACCGGCATCCTGACCTCCGTGTCCGACTACCATATCTTCCTGAAACTCAAGAAGTCCAGGCGCAAAGTCATGGACGACTACCTGGGCACCGTCAAGGAGGCCCTGGCGGTCGGCATCATCCCGCGTTGCCATTTTGAGGACATCACCCGGGCAGACATCTACGGCTTCTGCCTGCCGTTTGCCGAGGAGCTGATGAAGCTGTCCCAGGAAAGCGGCATTCCGATCAAGATTCGCCTGTGCGACACCATGGGCTACGGCGTCACCTACCCCGGCGCGGTGCTGCCCCGCAGCGTCCCGCGCCTGGTTCATGCCTTCCACAAGGAACTCGGCATTCCCTCTGCCCAGCTGGAATGGCATGGCCACAACGACTTCCATAAAGTCCACATCAACGCCACCACCGCCTGGTTCTACGGCGTCTCCAGCCTGAATGCATCGCTGCTCGGATTCGGTGAGCGCACCGGCAACCCGCCCCTGGAAGCCGCCATCATCGAATACATGGCCCTCAAAGGCGGAAATACCGGCATCAACACCCGCGTCATCACTGAAATCGCAGACTACTATCGGGACGTGGTCAAGGCCGCCATCCCGGACAATTATCCCCTGGTGGGCGCCGAATTCAACACCACCCGCGCTGGCATCCATGCTGACGGGCTGCTCAAAAACCCGGAAATCTACTCCATCTTCGATACTGCCGCCCTGCTCAACCGCGACATCAAGGTGATGGTGACGGACAAGTCTGGCCTGGCCGGCATCGCCCAGTGGCTGAATGATTATATCAAGGACAGTCCCAGCGACCACGAGCCCCTGTCCAAGCGCCATCCCGGCGTGCGCCGCATCTACGATTGGGTCACGGAGCAATACGCCCAGGGCCGCACCTCGTCCATCTCCAGCGAGGAAATGATCGCCCAGGCCAAGTATCACATCCCCGGCATGTTCGAGTCTGACTTCCAGAAGGTCAAACGGGCGGCCAAGGACAAGGGCCGTCGCCTGGCTGCCAGAATCTGCTCGGCGCCGGAAGTCCTGTCACTCAATCCGAAGCGGATTGTGCCCTTCCTGCGCCAAGTCGTGCGCACCGAGCCGTCCATCCAATTTTTGGCCATCACCAACCGCGATGGCAAGCAGCTCAGCCAAGTTCATACCCAGCGCGGCGACAAGGGCCTATTCCGCCCCCTGCTCAATCTTGACTTCAAGGAAAAAGAATGGTTCCGCAACGTCATCGCCACCGGTGAGCCGTACTGCTCTGACCTGTTCTTCTCGCGCTTCACCGGCCGCCTGATCATAACCTGCGCCGAGCCTATCCGCGACTCGGACGGCAACATCGTCGCGGTCATGGACGTCGACTTCAAATTCGATGATTTGACCAAGATGGTCAACACCCTCCCCTTTGACCCAACCGACCCCCATCACCAACAACTGGCTTCTTTCACAGAAGAGGACACTAACGACGTGGAGAGCGCAAACGACCGCCGCCATCCCGCCGGCTGATCCCTCCAGCGCCAGGACACCATATACCTGCTTGAAACAACACCATGATCGACCCCGTCGCCTTTACCATCGGTCCCTTTACCGTACGCTGGTATGGCATCTTCGTTGCTGTCGGCCTGATTGCCGGCTTCAACCTCCAGCTCTGGCGCGCCAAGAAATACGACTTCACCCAGGATCAGGTCTCAGACATCACCTTCCTGGCCATGGGAGCCGGCTTGGTCGGCGCCAGAATTCTCTACGTCATTCGGTTCTGGCAGCAGGAATTCGCTGGAAATTTCCTGGATGTCTTCAAGATTCACCGCGGCGGGCTGGTTTTCTTCGGCGGTTTCCTCGGCGCCGTGCTTGCGCTTGTCATCGTCGCCCGTTGCCGCCGCTGGGCAGTCTGGCGGATTGCTGACCTGGTCGCGCCGGCCCTTGCCCTGGGGCACGCCTTTGGCCGCATCGGCTGCCTGATCAACGGCTGCTGCTTTGGCTTTCCGTACGACGGCCCGTGCGCTGTCCGCTACCCGGCCTATGTAGACGGCTTCCCGAACAGCGTCGCCGCCGTCCAAGCGGAAAAAGGGCTTCTCACCCTGACTGAGGACACCATCTGGTCAGTCCCGACCTTCCCTCTGCAAGCCATCGCCGCCATTGGCAACGTCCTCATCTGCCTGCTCCTGCTCTGGATGGAAAAACGGCAATGGTTTCGCCGGCGCTTGTTCCTGGCTTATATCATCATGTACACTGTCGGCCGTTTCCTGCTTGAATTTGGCCGCGGCGACTACCTGGTCAAAACCGCTGGTCTGACTCCGTCTCAGATCACCTGCCTGTGGCTCTTGCCGGCCGCCATCGCAGTCTATGTCGGTGCAGCCATCTGGCAACGACGACACCCGCAAACAGCACCTTGAACTAACACGACCACCTCTCATGGGCGACAACGACAGCCAGTCGAAATCAACCCTCACCGTCGATGAACAATATCCCGACGGCATCCGGATTGACGCGTTCCTCGCCCGAACCTTCCCAGAACACTCACGCGCCTTCTTCCAAAAATGCCTGGCAGAACACCGCGTCCTGGTCAATGGACGCCACCCCAAGCGCTCAGACAACGTCTGCACCGGCGACGCCATCGAGGTATTCTGGCCTCTTCTGCCGGTGGACAAGCTTGAGCCGGAACCCATCCCGCTGGACATCATAGCGGAGGACAAGGACGTCATCGTGCTGAATAAGCCGCCCGGCATGGTCGTCCACCCAGCCCATGGCAACACCTCCGGGACGCTTGTGCACGGCCTCCTCTTCCACGCCGGCGCCGCCTTTGCGGAAATGGCTGACGAGGAGCAGCGCCCTGGCATCGTGCACCGGCTTGACAAGGACACCTCGGGGGGCATCGTCGTCGCCAAAAATTCAACGGCGCAGCTGCTTCTCAAGGACGCCTTCCAGCAACGCCTCGTTGAAAAAACGTACTTGGCGATTGTGCTTGGCTCTTTTGACGTATTGAGCGGCCGGATTGAGGCAAATATTGGCCGGCATCCGGTCAACCGGCAGCGGATGGCGGTTGTCGAGCGCGGCGGCAAACATGCAGTCACCCTTTTCCGCGTCCTTGGCCAGAACCACGGCTGCGCCCTCCTGGAAGTCAAAATCCTCACCGGCCGCACCCACCAGATCAGAGTCCATTGCGCTTTCATCAACCATCCGATCCTCGGTGACCACGTCTATGGCGGCCGCCCCCGCAACGCACCGTTGCAGCCGCCGCGTCAGATGCTGCATGCCTGGAAAATCGTCTTTCCGCACCCGCGCTCAAAAATCATGCGCCAGCACATGGCGCCGCTGCCGGACGACTTTCGCGACGCCCTCGCCGCCCTTGAGCTGCCGCTGATCGGCGAACACCAGCCGCCCCAAGACCCGCCCCTCGACCCGGATGCTGAGCCAGGCAGCCAGCTGGCTAGACCCCCGGTTGACCTGATGGATGACGTGGAGGAGGATGACTTGCTCGAGCCCGGTGACGATGACTGGCCCGAAAACGATGACCTTTCCCCAAACTATGATCTGGACGACGATGATGACCCATGACCCCTTCCACGACAAAGACATCAGCACGCTCCGAACCACTGACAGCGCTTTGACGCTGCCCTCCGGTCGGAGCATAGTTCTTCCCAAGACCTTCGGCTTCTGCCGAGGCGTCCGCAACGCCGTCAACCTGCTGCATCAGACGATTCTCGAGAATGAAGGCCGACAGATATGGCTTCTAGGCGCCATGATTCACAACCCGGCGGTCAATGAGCAATTTGCCCAACGCGGGGTTCGAATCATTGCCGAAAGCGACCTTGAGACCGCGTTCGACACCGCCCCGGCCGATGACGTCTTCGTCGTTCCAGCCTTTGGCCTGCCGTTTGACTTTGAACGCCGCCTGCGTGCCTTTGTCATGCCGCCGGGCAAAATCGTCGATACCACCTGTCCCTTTGTCCGCCGCGTCTGGCAGGCTGTCTCCCAGGCTGCTGCGGCCGGCGCTGCCGTCATCATTCACGGCCAGCCCGGCCACCAGGAAACCACGGCGATCTGGTCGCGGGCCGCGGCTGAAGCCGCCGCTGTCGCCATCATCCCCAATCCTGACCTGGCCCGGCAATTCGCTGCCGCAGCCGGAACCAACGACCTCTATGCCTCCTACCCAGCAGAATTGCTTTTCAACCACAAGCGCCTGGCAGACACAGCCTGGACAGTCGTCAACCAGACGACGATGCTGGGAACAGACACCACCGCCATCGCTGACATTCTTCGCACCGCAGCCTGGCATCAAGCGCCATTGCAAATCGCGGACACGCTCTGCGTCGCAACTCAATCCCGCCAGGGCGCGGCAAAGGCCCTGTGCAAGCGCCCCTGCGACGTGATCTTCGTGCTTGGCGGCACGAACAGCAGCAACACTACCCAACTCTATCGACTGGCTGCTGAACACGCTGACGCCTTCTTCCTGCAATCCCCAGACGACCTCCAGGCCAGCATGGTGCGCCATTTCAATCCTGCGACAGCGACCTGGGAAGAAACCAAAGACTGGCTGACATCATCCTGCCAGACCATCGGCGTCCTGGCCGGCGCCTCCTGCCCGGATTCTGAACTGGGAAACCTAATCCGAAAAATCGCCAGCCTGGCCTGACACGCCGCAAAAATCCCAGGGTGGATGCCGCCTACAACCATTTTTTACCACAGATGGACACAGATGAACGCTGATTTTTTTATAGGGTTGTTGTTTTGTCGGGTAAGATTGCACGGGGATTCGCGATTTGGCCAGTTGTTTTTTTGACCGCACAGCCGGATAGGGCGGAAAAGTACTTTCGGCAACCACCGTCCACCATGCCCACAGCCGCGAAGCGGCAGAAGGCTCGCAGGGCTGAGACATAAAAGCCCAGGCTCCGCGCCAAGGTGCGCCAAGGGGTTTCATACCCCTTTGGGTCGCGGCAGGCCCAAGGCGCGATTTCGCCAAGGCGAATAGCCGCAGCGGAGGCCCAGTTTGTGCGGAAAGCGCCGGGCATAGCGGGCGCAGAGCTCGTCGCTAACCCCGGCCTCGTGAAGCAGCGTCAGCATGGTCTCCCGGTGCGGCCGCATCAGTTCCAGGGTGGCGGCGCGAATGTCTGCTGCTGGCGGCGCATGAGCCGCAAAAGCGTCAACCGCCGCTGCCACGGCCGCTGGGTCATCAGGGACTTTCACCGTCGCAAAATCCGGCATGACCAGGTCACGGCCGCCGACGTTCGCCGTGTTCACCGCCGGCAAGCCGCACAACAAGTATTCCGCGCTGACAAACATCGCGCCTTCCTCGGCTGACAGGCACAGTCCGCAGCGCGCCTGGTTGATTGGATACGCAATCAACGGCGCTGGATAGCGGTCCGTCAGCTTCGCCTGCGGCAAACTGCGCAGCGTCGTATCGACGTAGTCGCGATCATAGTCCGCAAACGTGCCTATCAGCCTCAGGCTGCGTACTGCAGTCGCTAGCGCATGGCGCTTGAAAGGCGCAATCCGGGCGATGTAGATAGCGTCATAGCGCTTGCGCACAAACGACAGAATCGGATAGCGGCGTTCGTCCAAAAACGCATTCTGATGGCAAAACACGACTTCCTCGCCTTGACGCGTCAAGGCCGCCTCTTCTTCTGGACAATTAGCCAGGAAGAGCACCCGGGACAACTGCGGCAGTCGTTGTCGCGCCGCCCGGAACTTTTGGGACAGGCGAGTTGCGGCAGCTTCAGTCTGGCACTGCCAACCGAGCTGGATGAACAGCGTAATCGGGACGTCGCGGGGCAACGCAGCCTCATAAGCATCCAGGTGAGACAGGAAATCGCGCTCATACGCAGCCAGCACATACGGCTGTCGCGACAACAGTGCGCACGGCAGATATGAACCCAAACCGATGACTGACCATATACTCATCAAACCGTCCTGATTTTTCGCCTGCGCATAAATCAGCGCAAAGCTCACCAACATACCGGAACCGTCCTTAGTATAATTCCTTCTCCACCGGATGCAATGACGCAGCAGCGCGGTTCGACTGAACAAGCGCCGCCCTGGAGTATCTCCAACGCATCTCATCCTGCACTCGCCTGTATGCGTGTCTCCGTCCAGTGCCGGCACTTCAGTGCCGGAATTCACCCCGCCCCCAAAAAAATCTACGTCTGTCTGCACAATCTGCGGATAAAACAGCGTTGGCATTGCCCGAGTCCCGGCGTTATCTTACCTTCTTATCAACAACCCTGCCCAACCCATAAACTGTTCCCCACCCTATTTATCTAGAAAGCACCAACCATGAAAACCTGTCTTCTGGCCATGGCTCTGGCCTCAGCGGTGGCATTCGCCGCTCAAGCTCCCGGCAACGCCAATCCAGCCGACCACAGCCCAGCTGCAGTCCGCGCCATCAACCGCTTCAATCCCGATGACCCGGACATTATCCTTGGACGCTACCTCTTCAAAGACCGACTCTCGAACAATCCAGTGTACTTTGTCAGCGGCTACATGGACATCAGCGACGCCCCGCCCAACTCCAACCTGGTCTCCAACAAGGGCAATCGCTTCACGTCGTTCTTCGACCAGGATAAAAAATACCTCTCCTACGTGGAAAACACGCATCCCGTGCCCATCCCACCCAACGCCGCTTTTGCCCGCATCTCCCTCAATCAAAAACTGATGCCCGGCCTGGTCATCAAAGTGGCGCCGCCAGCCGATCAAACTGCTGGCGGCAAAGTCTTTGTCAACGACATCTGCCTGCCATCAACCCTGTATTTGCTGTCCGACACGCCGAACGAAATCTTTGTGCAGCCCTTCCTCAAACGCTGGCGTCCCTACGACGACTTTGTGCGCTTCTCCCTCAGCCGCAACCATCCTTTCCGCCGCCGCCTCAGCCATGTCGCCACCATCACTGAACCGGTTGACGGCAGCATTCTCACCACCGAGCTGATCAATGGCGACGAATTCGAGACCATTAAAAAATTGTCTTCCACCATCCGCGTCGGCGTCAAGGGCAAAGGCAGCGGCCGGGTCACCGCCCAAATCATCGGCGACAGCTATACCCAAGGCGCATTTTTCCGGGACGCCCTGCTCAAATCAGGACAGGTGCCGGGCTTAAGCCTGATCGGCTTGCGTAAAACCGCTCACGCCCAAGACCAATACGACGAAGGACGCGGCGGCTGGCGGCTGGACTCCTATTTCACCATCCCCACCCGCCCGGGGTCGTCATTCCATTCCTGGATGCACCCCGAAGGCGATTTCCGCTACTGGGGCGTGCGTGAATTCTGGGTCACAGCCTGGAAATGCTTCCGAAAAACTGCTGGCAACGCCTTCGAACCAAATTACTCCTGCGGCCGCTTTGACTTCTGCCTGCCGCGCTTTGACGAAAACACCGGCATCCTGTTGCAACCACAACCGGGAGATGTGCAGTACGACCACGCCCAAAGCACGTTCCTGCTCTTTGACGGCAATGCCTGGACACCACGCCGACAGGAAGACTTCAACTGGCGATTCGACTACTCCAAATACCTCGCCATGTGGGGCTTCGAAGCGCCGCAATTCCTGTTCGTCGTCCTTGGCTTGAACGACTTCTGCAATAAACTTGAAGCCGACTACAGCCAGTGGGACCAGCAAATCACCACCCTGAAAAATTCCTACCTGGAGGCCAGGCCGGACGGCCGTTTCGCCATCTGCATCCCCTGCTCATCCTGCGGCATCCTCGACAATGCCGCCGGCTCCTTCACCTTAAAGCAAAATGCAGCCATGTGGAATTTCCGCGACCACCTTATCAAGCAATTCGACCGACGCGAACAGGACGGCTTCTACTTGATTGACACGGCAATTACCGTTGACAATGAATACGGCTACCGCTATCTGCCCAAAAACGACGTCACTATCCCCTATGCCGGCTGTCCGGACGACGTCATCCTAAACGTTCAAACCGGCAACCCGCACCCCTACAACTCCTATCCCAACATGGGCGTTCCCATCGCCGCCTTCATCCAGGCCTTCCGCGAATAACGCGCCAGAATGCTCCCCAGCTTCCAGGACGACGCGTTGCTCATAACGCTCTTACTGGATTGCAAAATCCCGCGCAACGGATACAGTATTTTTTGGCAAAGGTTTATTCCCACCCACTCTCAAACCCAAACCAACAAGGCGGCCCGCATGCTGAAAAGCGCCCAGACACTCAGTGCTATTCCAGAAGTCCCCATCTCTGAAATCAGCGGCTGCGACGGCGAAAATCTCTGCCACATCTACATGGAAGCGCAGATATTTTCCCCTGACTCAAAACACTTCATTGTCCATTCCGGAAGCACGCCGCATGGCACCCATGATCCGACCAAGCATGTCTACTACCGCTGCGACATTGATGACGACTTCTCGTTGCACCCGATGACCGACCGCCTACAGGTCACTTGCCCGGCTATCAGCCCGGACGGCAAATTTTTCTACTACATTGTGACCAACTGGCAGCGGCACGACCACGGCGCCCCAATAGAACTGCGGCGAAAGAACCTCGACGGCAGCGACGACATTATCATAACCGCTATCCCTGGCCGCCTGCCCGGCTCCAACCTCCTGCTCGGTGAAGTCTATCCCCTGTCCACGATTTCCAGCGACGGCCAACGCCTGGCCACCCGCATCGCCTTGTTCTCCACCAGAACTCAATGCTGGACCTACGCGCTCGTCGTCTTCTGTCTTGACCAGGGCGACTACTTCATCAGCTTCAGTGATCCGGAATACGTGAATGCGCACCCGCAGTATTCGCGTTCGCTCGACCCGGTCGAATCCCACGACATCATGTTGCAGCATAACCATGCCCACCAACATGATAACAAGCGCCTCCTTGACGCACTCCGGGCAAAGGGCGTCTCCTTGGCGCCACGCGCCGCCGGCACTGACATCCATGTAATTTGCGATGATGGCACCCACCTGCGCGACCTGCCGTTTGGACGTTCAGCGACCGAAATGGCGCTCGGCCACCAATGCTGGGTCGGCCGCTCAAACTGGATCATCGTCCAATGCAAACAATGGGCTCAGCCGCATTTCATCAACAACGTGCCCTCGCCCTTCCAAAATCCAGTTCCGGACATCGGCGTCTACCTGTTCGCTGCCCAGCCGATGGAGCGCTTCGACCATCTCGGCGTCAATACGCCAGACATGCACCGCCTGCCGCTATGCACCCATGCCCCGGACAACTGGTTCGGGCATTTTGGCGGCGACATCGAAGGACGACGCATCATCGTCGACGCCATGAACCCCGAACGCCAATTAAGTCGCCTCTACCTGATCAGGCTCGGCAATCTCGACCAAGGCGAAACACCAGGCCCGGACGACTGGAAACTGCTGGGCGACTGCCTGACCAGCAACAAAGGCCCAAACTACGGCATAGAGCACAGCCACCCCTTCCTGTCTCCCGATGGCCGCTATGCCTTCTTCAACTCCAATGTGTCCGGCATCCTCCGACCCTACGTCGCTGACCTCAAAAACCTCGATTTCTAAATGCCACGGCAATTTCCACTCCAAACTGAATAAGGAACCCCGCGACATGACCGTTAAACGTGCACTCTTTCTCGCCTCTATCTGCGGCCTGCTGACCGTCGTCAGCTGCCAAAACCTCGAACCAGCCAAGACCGCGCAAGTCCCAAAATCCATCAGCGGCACCCCGTCAGCAGCCGAGCCCGGCCGCAAAAAACTGATTGGCCACAGCTGGGACCTGCTGCGGGTCACCCCTGAAGACCTGCACCGCAACCTGGAAAAACTGGAAGCCCTGCCGTTAGACGGCATTTCGATTACCGTGAACGTCAAACCGCCGGAAGGCAAGGCCCGCCGGTTCAGCGCCGCCTACACTGACCAGCCCTGGGATCGGCAATGGTTCGCCAAAGACCTCGAACACATCAAGGCCGTCTGCCGCGGCAGACTGCGCCATAACCTCATCACCTCCTATTGGGCGCCGCATCGCCGCCTGGCCTGGAATGACGATGCCGCCTGGTCTAACGCTGCCCACAACTTCGCGGTCATCGCCTGGCTGGCCAAGCAATCCGGCTGCAAAGGCATCCTGATGGACCCCGAAGACTATCCGAGAAGCCAGCAGTACACCCTGCTCCCGGAAGACGGCAACTACCAGGCAACCGCTGCCCTCGCACGTCAACGCGGCGCCCAGGTAATGCGCGCCATGAGCGCTGAATTCCCGGACGCGGTCTTCCTCTCCTTCTGGTTCCTCAGCATGAACTCGTCGTTGTATCTGCGCCGAGGCGATCCCGCCGAGAACGTCGCCCGCGCCGGCAATCTCTGGGTGCCCTTTATCAACGGACTGCTTGACGCCCTGCCCCCGGACGCAGTCATGGTCGATGCTACCGAAAACGCCTACCGCCACCGCTTTGAAACGTACGACTTCTATAAATCAGCCCTGCAAATCAGCCGCAATGCCCTGCTCCTCGTCGCCCCGGAAAATCATGTCAAATATCGCAACCAGGTCCAAGTCGGCTTCGGATTGTACCTGGACATGTACCGCACCGAGCCGACCTCGCGCTGGTATTTCCCTGAACTCGACGGCTCCCGCCTCAAACGCCTACAGGCAAACTTCAACCAGGCGATCAGCACGGCTGACGAATACTGCTGGGTCTACGGCGAAAAATATGACTGGATCAAGTGGGACGTAACCAAAAACAACAAGGACAACGAAACCTGGGAAGACATTCTGCCTGGCTTCAACCGCACCCTGGCGCTGCTGCGCGACCCGGAAGCGGCCGCCCGCGAATGGCTGGCAGAAAAACAGAAAGCCGGCGCCCTGGTCAACCTGATTTCCAACCCGGAATGCACTCCCAAGACCGGCGAAGCCATGCCAACGCCAGCCGAGGACTGGGTCGCCGGCAGCCTGCCGCCAGGTTGGAGCTTCTGGCAGGCGGAAGAAAAGCTCGGAGCCTTCGGGCTTGACAGCAGCAAAGGCCGCGGTGACAAGTTCTCCGCCCGGGCTGAAGGCACTGGCAACGGCTGCATGATCGTCAAGGCATCGGTGCAAGCCGGCCGTTTGTATGTCGTCGAAACCTGGTGTCATGGCGGCAGCAACCCGGTCGTCCGCGTCCGCTGGACCCATAACGGCGTCTGGCAGGTGCCGGATCAAGACGTCTTCATCAACTATGAGACGACGCCTGACGCCCAAGGCTGGCGACGCGGCGTCGGTGTCGCTGAAGTGCCAGCCGGTGTCAACGAATTGGTCGTCCTGATGAGCGACCGCCTCGCCCCAGGCGAGACCGTCTGGTTTGACCAGCCTGCTGTCTATGCCATGGAATGAAAAAACCGCTGCCCGCTGGCAGCCCCGGCGAGCATTTCCCTAATCACCTCTATTCACCACCACCTTTTTTGGAGTAACATCACCATGCGTGTCCTCGTCACCGGCGGCGCCGGATTCATTGGCAGTCATCTCGTCGAACATTTCCAAGGCAAGGCGGACGTCCGCGTGCTCGACAATCTGCGCAGCGGGCGTCTGAGCAACCTGCAAGGCTTTGACGTTGAATTCATCGAAGGCTCAATTCTTGACGATGCCCTGCTGGCCAAGGCCATGTCCGGCGTTGATGTAGTCTTTCATTTGGCCGCGATGATCAGCGTGCCTGAGTCCATGGGCAAACCGATTGAATGTGTGGAAATCAACACCATCGGCACCTTGAAAGTGCTGGAAGCCGCAGCCAAGGCTGGCGTCAAGAAACTCTGCCTGAGCACGTCGGCCGCGATTTATGGCGACAATCCAGTTGTCCCGAAGCGCGAAACCATGCTACCGGAACCAAAGAGTCCGTACGCAGAGACCAAGTTGTCCGGCGAATACTACTGCGGCATCTACACGCGCGAAGGCCGCCTTGACACCGCCTGCCTGCGCTACTTCAATGTCTTTGGCCCGCGCCAGGACCCGAAGAGCCAGTACGCTGCGGCTGTGCCGATTTTCGTCTCCCGTGCCTTGCGCCAAGAGCCGATCACTATCTTCGGCGACGGCGAGCAGACGCGCGACTTCATCTACGTCAAGGACATCGTAGCCGCCAATGTCTTCTTCGCCTTGGAATCGTCGGCCACTGGCGTCTTCAACATCGCCTACGGCGGAAAAATCACCATCAACGACTTGGCCAAACGCATCATTGAACTGACCGGCTCACGCTCGCAAATCGTCTATCTGCCAGAACGCGCCGGCGATGTGAAGCATTCTTCCGCCTCCATCGACAAGCTGTCCGCCACCGGCTTCCGCCCTGGCGCTGACTTTGACCGCGGCCTGGCCGAGACCATCGCCTATTTCGCTGCCCAGGAGAAAGGGGCATGATCAAAGTCCTCTTCGTCTGCAAGGACAACCGCAGCTGCAGTCCAATGGCAGCGGCCTACCTGAAGCACCGCCTGGACGCGCTCGGCGCGACCGATTTCGAGGTGACCTCCTGCGGCCTTTCAATCCAGCGCAATGACGCAGTCTGCACAGGCGCCCGGCAGGCCCTGGCTGACATCGGCCTCGAACCGCTGCGCATCGGCGTCCAGGCCGTGCAGCTTTCCCACATTAAAACAGCCAACCTAATCCTCTGCATGACCCAGGAACAACAGAAACGCCTGGAGAAAAGATTCGTCTCCGCCATCGGCAAAACCCGCACCCTGATGAGCATCATCCAGTCAGAACGCGATGTCTTTGAACCGCGCAGCCTGGACGCCGTCAACCACGGCCACTGCTTGGCCATGATGCGGCCAGCCTTGGATGCCCTCGCCGAACGCCTGGCCTGAGCCAGCACCCAGTCCCCCAGTACTCTTCACTTAACGCTTTGTAACCACACAGACGACTCAACTCCATAAAGCCGACCTTGGCGTCCTTGGCGTCTTGGCGGTTCAATAACTAGGAACCAACCGCCAAGGACGCCAGGCAATTGAAGGAAACAACAAACCAGACTGAACTTCCGCTTGCAATCCCATCCGTCAAAGCAACAACCCTATAAAAAATTTTCGTGCCTTTTCGTGTATTTCGTGGTTAAAAAATCTTAAGTAACG
>JAAZKI010000232.1 GCA_012799905.1 Lentisphaerota bacterium
ACCAGGCTGGCGCTGGCGTCGCTGCCTGGAAGATTGTCAAGAAGAATGGTTTCGCAGGGCAGCCCGCGCTCTCGGCATTCGGTCTGAATGTAGTTTTGGCGTTGGGATTTGATCTCGAAGTTTAGAGATGTGCCCAGGAATACAACATGGCGATAGCCCTGATCCTGCACATGGGCGATGGCGTCGCGCATGCCTTGACGGTAATCCGTGCCAACCAGGCAGCCGGGAACATCCGACAGTCGACGCTGCATGAAAACGAGCCGGGCTTTGCTGCCTCGGAGGCGCTGCAAAAGCAGTTCAGGGTAGGCCGAGAGGTCAGCATAGGGCAGCCAGAACAGCCCCTCGACCTGCCAGTCCAGAGAATTGTTCAATAACGCAATCTCCCGATCCAGGTCGGGACGCGTCAGAAAATTGGTCATCAGGCGGTAGCCGAGACGATAGGCCTCCTGCTCCATGACTTCCATCAGCTCGGGATTGTTCCAAGGCAGAATCAACGACAACAGACCGCTGCGCTGGCGGCGAAGACTGGTGGAAATGTGGTTCGGACGGTAGCCAAGACGACGCGCCGACGCCAAAATCCTCTCCCGCGCAGCTGGCGACACCCGGCAGGCATGATGAGAACGCAAAACTTGTGAGACAGCACTGGGGGAAACCCCGCAATCAGCCGCGACGTCTTTTAAGGTCACTGCCATAAGCGTCCGTCCTTTATCTCAAGAGTGGATGAAGAAGCGTCAATCACAAAATAAAATGATAAATCGAAAAATCAAGTTGATATTTCGATTTATCATGGAATTTAATTTTTTACTGTTGGTTACAGGGGAGTTGTCAGTGTGCGACCTGCGTTTATTCAGGGTCTGGCTTTCTTAAAACAAGAAGGGCCTGACTGCTGTTGTGTGGCAGTCAGGCCCTAATGGGTCAGCCCTTGTCATTCAGGGCTTGGTTATTCGTGCTTTAGCTCAGAGCAGGTCTCCGAACTTCTTGTAGAAGTCGAGCCTGCGGAGCGCGTCTTCTTCGCATTCTTTGAAGAGGCGTTGCGCTTCTGCGCCTGCGGCAGTGTTTGCCAGGGACGAATAGCGTTTCTGGCCGGCGAGGAAGTCCTGGAAGAGTCCATCGGGTTCTTTGCTGTCCCAGGTGAAGGGCTTTTCTGCCGCCGGGTTGTAGCGGAAGAGGGGGAGATAACCGCAGTCAACGGCCTTCTTCTGCTCATCCTGATGGAACATCATGTTGATTCCGTGGTTGATGCAGGGGGCATACGCCATGATCAGGGACGGTCCCTTGTAGCTTTCGGCTTCCAGGAAGGCGTTGATCGTTTGCTGGCGGTTGGCGCCCATGGAGATGCTCGCGGTGTAGACGTAGCCATAGCTCATCGCCATAATGCCGAGGTTCTTTTTGCCGACGCGCTTGCCATTGGCGGCGAACTGCGCGACTGCGCCGATCTGGGTCGCCTTGGAGGCCTGGCCGCCGGTGTTGGAATACACTTCGGTGTCCAGAACCAGGATATTGACGTTGCGGCCAGAGGCGATGACGTGGTCAAGGCCGCCGAAGCCGATGTCGTAGGCCCAGCCGTCGCCGCCGATGATCCACACGGATTTGTCCACAAAGAAGTCTGACAGTTCTGCTGCTTTAGCCACGTACGGGCATTGCGCCTTGGCAGCGGTGTCCTTGAGGATAGCGGCTGCCTTGTCCTGGGCTGCGAAGGCCTCAGGCGTGGCGACGTCCCACAGTTCCAGGCATTTGGCCAGGGCGTCCCGCAGGTCGGCTGGCGCCTTGTCAGAAGCCATGATGGCGTCGACATTCATTTTCAGCTGTTCGCGATTGGCGTCAATCGCCAGGCGCATTCCCAAGCCGAATTCGGCATTGTCCTCGAACAGGCTGTTTGCCCAGGCCGGGCCGCGGCCGTTTTTAGCCTTGCAGTAGGGAATCGTCGGAAAGGTGCCGCCATAGATGGAGGAGCATCCAGTGGCGTTGGCCACGATCATGCGTTCGCCGAACAGCTGGGTGACCAGCTTCACATACGGGGTTTCACCGCAGCCGGCGCAGGCGCCGGAGAACTCGAACAGGGGCTTCAGCAGCTGGCTGCCTTTGATCGAGCTGATCTTGTTGGCGCCGAGGATGTTATCAGTGGTCTCGTCAAAGAATTTGTAGTTTTCGGTCTCACCGGCTTCGCGGGCTTTTTCGAGCGTCGTCCAAGTCAGCGCCTTCTTGTCGTCCTCACGCTTGGCCAGCGGGCAGGACTGGATGCAGACGCCGCAGCCCTGGCAGTCTTCGATATAGACCTGGACTTTGAATTTCAGGTTCTCATCAGCTTTCGGCTTGACGTTAACGGCGTTGAAGTTAGCCGGAGCATTGGCCAGTTCAGCAGTCGGAATCAGTTTTGTGCGGATGGCCGCGTGCGGGCAGACCATGCTGCAGATGTTGCACTGGATGCAGTTGTCAGCATGCCAGAGCGGAATGCGCGGAGCAATGCCGCGTTTTTCCAGACGGGCGGTGCCAGAGGGCAGGAGGCCGTCATAGGACATCTTGGACACTGGGATGCTGTCGCCTTGCTGGTGCATGACCGGCAGGATGACCGACTTGGCAAAGTCATCAGCATCGTCACCGAGCAGCGGGGCGGGCGTGTAGCAAGGCACGCCGTCGAGGCTGGCCGGAACCTTGACTTCCTGGAGAGCGCCGGCGGTGTTGTCAACGCAGGTCCAGTTCTGGGTCACAACGTCCATGCCCTTTTTCTTGAACCGTTTTTCGAGCGACTTCTTCAGCATTGAGATGGCGGTGTCCTTGTCCAGAACCTTGGAGATGATGAAGAACGCCGTCTGCATGACTGAGTTGATGCGTTTGCCCAGGCCGGCAGCGCTGGAGATTTCAAGGGCGTTGATGTTATAGAAGCGGATATTCCGCTTGATGATGATTTCCTGCATATCGCGGGTCAGCTTGCGGAACACTTCGTCGTTGGAGTATTCGGAGTTGAGCAGGAAGATGCCATTTTCCTTGATGCCGGAAAGCATGTCATAGCGGCCGATGTAGGCCGGGTTGTGGCAGGCGACGAAGTTCGGCTCTGTGATCAGGTACGGGGACGTAATCGGCTTCTTGCCGAACCGGAGGTGAGACACGGTGACGCCGCCGGACTTCTTGGAGTCATAGGAGAAGTAGCCCTGGGCGTACATGTCAGTCTCGTTGCCGATCAGTTTGATGGAGTCTTTGTTCGCGCCGACGGTGCCGTCCGAACCCAGGCCCCAGAAGGTGCAGCTGATGGTGCCTTCCGTATCGCAGCTGAAGCTGGGGTCGACTTTCAGGGATTTGTGGGTCACGTCGTCATTGATGCCGACGGTGAAGCTGTGGAAGGCCGCGCCGGAAAGGTGGTCAAAGACGGCCTTAGCCATCGCCGGCGTGAATTCCTTGGAGGACAGGCCATAGCGCCCGCCGATGACCTTGGCGTTGGCAAACGCGCTGTCTTTGACCGCGTTGACGACATTGAGGTACAGAGGCTCGCCAGCCGAACCGGGTTCCTTGGTGCGGTCGAGAACGGCAATCTTGTTGACCGTCTTGGGCAGAGCCTGGAGGAACAGGTCGTTGACGAACGGATGGAAGAAGCGGACGATGACAAGGCCGACCTTTTCGCCGCTGGCGTTCATTTTGGCGACCGTCTCAGCGACAGTTTCAGCGCCGGAGCCCATGATGACGATGACTTTTTCAGCATCTTTGGCGCCGACATAGTCGAACAGGTGGTATTGACGGCCAGTGGCCTTGGCCAGCTTGTCCATGTATTTCTGGACGATGCCGGGCAGGGCGGCGTAGTGGGCGTTGGTGGTTTCGCGACCCTGGAAGTAGACGTCAGGATTCTGGGCGGCGACGTGGATGGTCGGTTTTTCCGGCTTGAGGCTGCGATTGCGGAAGCGTTCGACCAGCTTCATATCAAGGAGGGACTTGAGCGTCTCATTGTCGAGATCCTCGACTTTCTGGATTTCATGGGAGGTGCGGAAGCCGTCAAAGAAATGGATAAACGGGATTTCGGCTTCGAGGGTGGCCAGATGGGCGACGGCTGCCATGTCCAGGCATTCCTGAACCGAGGCGGAGGCCAGCATAGCGAAGCCGGTGCCGCGGCAGGCCATGACGTCAGCATGGTCGCCGAAGATGGACAGGGACTGGGCGGCTAGGGTGCGGGCGGAGACGTGGAAGACGGTCGGCAGCATTTCACCGGCGATCTTGTACATGTTCGGAATCATCAGGAGCAGGCCCTGGGAAGCGGTGTAGGTCGTGGTCATGGCGCCAGCGACTAAGGAGCCGTGCACAGCGCCGGCTGCGCCGGCTTCCGATTGCATTTCCATGATGTTGAGGGGGCGGCCGAACATGTTCTTGAGGCCGCTGGCGGCCCAAGAGTCAGCCAGTTCTCCCATCACGGAAGAGGGCGTAATCGGATAGATGGCTGCCACTTCGCTGAACGCGTAAGCGATTTGAGAAGCAGCAGTATTGCCATCAATTGTCACCATTTTAGCCATTGTCGTCATCTCCTTGGGTCTGCGTTACGGGAATTACGTAGGGGGAAAATTATGGGGGGAATAAAACAAGCCGGCCTGGCGGCCGGCGAAGCGGCGAGCTGCAACCTCCACTGACGTTGACAATTGTCAGGA
>JAAZKI010000599.1 GCA_012799905.1 Lentisphaerota bacterium
GTGGCAATCTGAGTAGGGGTAGCCCAGTGCCAGACCGGCACGCTGGTAAATATGGGGAATTGACCCCATCGCTACAACGGGGAGGTAGAGGCTCATAACCTCTACCTTACCCACTGACACATAAATTAGGTTATGGACGGATAGTCCACCCTAGGTATTCCGTGTATTCAGTGGTTAAAAAACAGCCCAAGACAAAAATTTCGTGTCCTTTCGTGTTTTTCGTGGTTAAAAAATAGTCTATGGACGGCTAGTCCACCCTGCGGTGTCTTTTTACTCGACGTCGTAGTATGGTTTCAACATCACGTAGTTGAAGGCCAGCTCCTCGCCGGGTGCGGCGTCGGTGTCCTGGAAGGTAATCGTCACCTCAGGCTGCCGAGCCCGGAAGGTAATATGATGCAGATTGATGCGTGCGACGCCGTCATTATGCTTATAGCGGCCTTTGACGCGCTTGTCCACATGGACGTATGTTTTTTCCGGCAACACTTCCGCCCCTTCGGAAAGCGCGACATTGAGGCCGAACCGGCGCGGGTCGATCTTCTTGGCGACGGCGTCCTTGTAGTCGGCAACCACGAATTGGAGAGTGTAGAGCCGTCCAACCTGCAATCCTGACGCTTTCTGGCTGACGCTGTTGACCGGCCCGTTCTGCCGGGTCAGAACACAGACCGTGTCGCCGACGCCTATCGTCCCACCCCAGCGGCCCTGGCTAGCCTTGCCAAAGCCGGCCAGTTTTTCAGTGCGCACCGAGCCTTTGGCTGCGGCCTCGACCGTCCAGCCCTGCAAGCCTTCTTTGAAATCGCAGTTCTGCAGATGGCCAGGACGATACGTAAAGCCGTGCTGTTCCGACAGCATATCCGTGCGGCCTTCGACGCCATAATGGCGCAACAGTCGGAAGGACCAGCGGTTGTACTCCTCATCAGCATAGTAGCTGCCCCAGTACCCTGTCCCTCCCAGTCCAGCGCAGGCCGGGTCGTTGGCGATCAGATGCAGCTGCATGTCAAGATAATATTTTGAATCAAGTTCCGGGTCGTGGTCCAAGGACAAAATCGGAATCTGGTTGAAATTTCCGAAGATGATCCCAGTGCCTGCGGCCGCGTCCGGGAAAAAGGCGTTGAACTTCTGGACAGTGTCGATGACATAGCTCTGCAAATGGGTCATGGCCTCCTCTTTCGTCGGCCGCGGCCGGCAATAGGCCTCGTAAATCAGCATGCCGCGACCCCGCGACGCATTGAGACTGGCGCTCATAAATGCATGGTGCGCACCGGATAACGACGGTTTGCCGACAATCCAGGTGTAGATCAGCCGGTTGTTCGGATTGTCGTACATACGCAGGCCGTCTGTATAAAGCATGAGGGACGGCTGAACGAAAAACTGCTCATCGCAGGTGACGCCATCATAGTGCGGTGCAAACAAGCCGGGATTTTTCTGGAGACGCTCGGCCAGGTCCTCTGCGTCCTTCAAATTGGTGCTGCCGACGCTGGACAGCCAGACCAACCCGCGCTCCCGCACTTCAGGCCGATGTTCCACGGGAATTGAGCCGCCATTCAGGGTGTTGACGCCAAGCAGCACATGCTTTTTCTGCCAGTCCCAGTCGTACGGAGGATTTTCCGGAAGATGGTTATTGACGCAAGGCGGATAATTGAACAGAACCGGTACGGCCCGGACAATGAGCTGCCCACCAGCCGCGCCCTTGACAGTCAACCGGTGCGACCCGGCCGGCAGCTGCCGAAAAGCCTCGCGACGGTCAGTCTTGGCCGTGACAGCGACATCGCCGTCGTTCAGGACGATTTGCAGCCCAGGCAAGTCCGCTCCTCCCTGACAGGCGACATAGACCCAGCCGTCACGCGGGTTGCTGAAGGCAAAGGTCTGTTCATTGGCTCCCGCAACCGGCTGGCGCAACAATTCAGTGACCAGGTTGTTGAGTCGGCGGTGGCCAGAAGTGTCGATGACTGGAGGCTGGATGAGCGTGATGACATGCTTGTCAGTGAACACAGCCGCGCCGGAATCGCGTTGAACCAGGCTGACAGCAAGCGTATGGTCGCCAGCGCGCAAGCCAGCCAAGTCGACCGTATTGATGGTCTTAGCCAGGGGCTTTTTGACAGCGGCGCCGTCATTGACAGCATATACGAAATCATAATCGGCGATAGTATTTTTCAGGAAGCGGCCAAAGAAATGCATTTCCAGGCGCGGGTCGTTCAGGGGTATCTTGTTGAGCAGCGGCTTCCAGGCCACCAGCCGCGGCGCTGCTTGCGCGAGCATGGCTTCCGAAGGCCAGCTGCCCTGCTGCGCCGCTGGCGTGACCGCCTCCAGGCGAACATCGGCAAAGGAGAGTTCGCCGCGCATGTTGACTCCGAAGACAGCGATGCCGTATTCGTCACGAGTCGACTTCATCATCGTGAACGTCGCTTCCATAAACTGCCAGTCGCTGTTCTCCGGAAAACTCTTCAGGCCGTCTTCAAGATACCAGCCGGAATTATGCACAGTGACGCCATAATGCTTGCTGGAAAAGCCCTTGGTTTTCACCCAGGCGCTCATTTTGTACTTTTCGCCGGCGACCAATTTCAACCCCTGTTGCCGAGCCGTAATTTCGTTGTCCTCGCCCTCCTTGCCAAGCAAGGTGATGTAGGGCCGACCTCCAGGGCCGCCGCTGGCATGATAGGATACGCGCTCAACGCTGTTGCGAGTCCAAAACAGCGGGAATTCCACCTGGTCAGCCTCAAGTTCGCCATTCAGAATCAAATTCTCTCCTGGCGCTACTTGCCCCAGCGCTACCAAGGCGCTGGCTAACGTCAACACAGTCAACAGACGCGAAAGCATACACGGCCTCCTTGCTTGAATGGGTTTTACTCAAAATACGGCTTCATCATGATATAATTCAGGGCCAATTCCTCACCCGGGTCAGCGTCAACATCGCTGAAGGTGACTGTAAACGACTCGGCCGTGGCGCGAAAACGGAGATGATGCAGATTGACGCGCGCCTTGCCGTCATCTTTTTTCTTGCCGGTGTTGCGTTTATCGACAAACACGTATGACTTCTCCGGGATGAGTTCAGCGCCAGCGCCCAAGGTCGCAGTAATGCCGTGCTGGCGCGGATTGAAGCGCTTATTAAGCATATCTTGGTAGTCGGCGGTCACGAACTGCAGGGTGTAGACCTTGCCGGGCGTCAGTCCGGTGGCCGTCTGGCTGATGACGCTGGGCTTGCCATCCTGGCGCGTGAACAGGCAGAAGGTGTCGCCAACCGCGCTGGCGGCGCCCCAGCGACGCTGCGCACCTTTGCCATAACCGGAGAAGGACGCCGGCTTGACCGCCTCGTCAGCAACAGCGGCCACCTCCCAGCCGTCCAGCCCATTCTGGAAGTCGCAGTTGCGCAAGTGGCCAGGGTTGTACTTGTACCCGTATTTTTCCGACAACATGCTGGTGTTGCCTTCAACGCAGTAATGGCGCAGCAGCTGGAACGACCAGCGATAGAGCTCTTCGTCGTCATAGTAGCTCCCCCAGTAGCCCGTGGTGGCCAGGTTCTTGAAGGACGGATGGTTGGCGACCAGATTGAGCTGCATATCCAGGTAGTACTTGTAGTCCACCTCGGGATTGACGTCCAAGGAGATAATCGGAATCTGGTTGAAGTTGCCGAAAAGCATGCCGGAGCCAGCCGCGGCATTGGGGAAGTATTCGTTGAACTTGTTCATGGTGTCGACAACGCGGTTCTGCAAGTAATCCCTGGCGTCCTTCTCGTCCGGTCGGCTGTGGCAATATGCCTCGAAGATCAGGCGGCCGCGGCTGTGGGAGACGTTCAGGGCGGCGCTGATAAAGTCATTGTGAATGCCGACTATGCTGGGTTTTCCGACAATCCAGGTGTAAATCAGGCGGTTTTTGGGATTGGCGTACTGGCGCAGTGCATCGGTATAGTAGACCAGGTTGGCTCGTCCAAAGAACTGCTCGTCACAAGTCAGACCGTCATATTTCGGCTGATTCATGCCGGCGGATTTTTCCAGTCGCTCGACCAGGTCAGCTGCGTCTTTCGGGTTAGTGGTGCCCAAGTTCGCCAGCCAAAGCAGACCGCGCTGCTTCAGTTCCGGCAGGTGTTCATCCGGAACCGAACCGCCATTCAGGGTGGTCACCGCTGGGAAAATATGCTTGACGTGGAAATCCCAGTCATACTTGCCATTCTGGGGCACCTGGCTGTTGGCGCAAGCCGGATAGTTGAAGATTTCCGCGATGGCGCGGACAATCAGCTTGCCGCCAGCTGCAGCGCCGGTCACAGTGACATCATGGCGTCCCATGGGCAAATGGCGAAACGCCTCGGTGCGATCCGTGTTCGCCGTAATGACGACGCCCAGGTCGGCGAGCTGCACGGTCAGGCCAGCAGCAACTGCCGGCGCCTGCACGGCCACATAGACCCAACCCTCCCGCGGATTGTCAAACGAAAACCGCTGCGCCGGCGCTGCTGCCGCCAAATCACGGGCAAGGACTTCGGTGACCAGGTTGTTTAACGGCCGGTGGCCGCTTGTATCGACTGTGGGCAGGTCAACGATGGTGATGGTATGTTCCAGGGCAAAGACCTTCTCGTTGCGGGCGCGGTGCACGATGGCGGCTTCCAGGCGGTGGTCACCGGCGGCCACTCCGGTCAGGTCCAGCACATTCAGGGTTCTCTGCAGAGCGGTCTTCTGCCATTCCTTGCCGTCGAGGGTATAGACGCAATCATGTTCGGCAAGAGCAGCTGGCGTCAACCGTCCAAAAGCGTGGAAAGTCATCTTTGGATTGGACAGCGGGATTCGATTCAGCAGCGGCGTCCACGGCGTCAGTCGCAACCGCGTCTGCTCCAGGAGAATCGGGGAAATCGAGCTTTCCGTCAGGGCTTTTTCGCTGATGGCCTCAAGCTTGACACCGGCGACTTGCACTTCGCCGGAAAATTTCTGAGCGAAAATGGCGACGCCGTAGGAGCCGTCCTTGGATGTCTTCAGCTCGAAGGTCTGCTCGAAGCGTTGCCAGCCGTCGCTCGTTTCCGGCCATTGACGCACGCCCTGCTCGCTGAACCACCCGGAATTATGGACGATTACGCCATAGTGATTGCTGCGGAATGCGTTGGTTTTGACCCAGGCGCTTATCTTATACGTTTCCCCGGCCACGAGGCTCAGCCCCAACTGGCGTATTGACACGCTGACTTTTTCGCCTTCCGGCGCTTTCAGGATGACTGCGCCAGTCGATTGCGGCCCGATCGTCGACTCATAGCCCGCGATATCCCGGTTGGTCGCCGTCCAAAAGGGCGGGAAGTCCATCTGTTCGGCTTCAAAATCACCATTGACCAGGATGTTCTGACCCGGCGCCACCGCAGCTGTCAAGGACCAGGCGCAGAACAACGCCGCCAAAAAAATGACACATCTTTTTTGTTTCATAACTTTCCAACCTTTCCCTGGGGCAGTTCAAGAGGCGAATAGGGGGACGGGGAAAGCACCCCCTCCCCCGACGGTTGAGTCATGGTGCGCATCCGGCCAGCCGTCAAACTCAAGACGCTGACCGAATTGAGCGTAACTCTTTATTCAAAATACGGCTTCATCATAATGTAATTGAGGGCCAATTCCTCGCCCGGGGCGGCGTCAACGTCGCTGAAGGTGACTGTGAAGGAGTCGGCCGTGGCCCGAAAACGGATATGATGCAGGTTGATACGCGCCAGGCCGTCATTCTTCTTACGGCCACCGTTGCGTTTGTCAACGAACACATACGACTTCTCCGGGATGACTTCGGCGCCAGCGCCCAAGGTTGCGACAATGCCGTGCCGACGCGGGTTGAAGCGCTTGTTAAGCATATCCTGGTAGTCAGCAGTGACGAATTGCAACGTGTAGACCTTGCCGGGTGTCAGTCCGGTGGCCTGCTGGGTAATGACATTGGGCTTGCCGTCCTGACGCTTGAACAGGCAGAAGGAGTCGCCAGTCCCGAGGCCAGCGCCCCAGCGACCCTGGCTGCTTTTGCCATAACCAGCAAAGGACGATTTCACCAGCGAGCCCTCGGCGGCAGCCTGCACCGTCCAGCCCGACAAATCCTGGACAAAATCGCAGTTGCGCAAGCAGCCAGGGTTGTACTTGTAGCCGTATTTTTCCGACAGCATGCTGGTGTTGCCTTCGACGCAATAATGGCGCAAAATCTGGAACGACCAGCGGTAGAGCTCCTCGTCGTCATAGTAGCTTCCCCAGTAGCCAGTGGTGCCCAAGTCTTTGAAGGATGGATGGTTAGCGACCATATTGACCTGCATGTCGAGGTAATACTTGTAGTCGACCTCGGGGTTGACATCCAACGAAATAATCGGAATCTGGTTGAAGTTGCCAAAAATGATGCCGGAGCCAGCAGCGGCGCCGGGATAGTACTCCACAAAGCTGTCTATCGTCTCAACCAGGCGGGAGTGCAAGTAGTCCCTGGCGTCCTTTTCGTCCGGCCGACTATGGCAATAGGCCTCGTAGATCAGGCGACCGCGACCGCGGGAGGCGTTCAAGCTGGCGCTGATAAAGTCGTTATGGATGCCGCGCAGGCCCGGCTTGCCGACAATCCAGGTGTAGATCAAACGGTTATTGGGATTCGGATACGCCCTCAGAGCATCGGTGTAGAGACTGATATTGGGCTGAGCGAAGAACTGCTCGTCGCAAGTGAGGCCATCATATTTCGGGTCATTCATGCCAGGCGATTTCTGCAAGCGTTCGACCAAGTCTTCGACATCCTTAGGATTAGTCGTGCCCAAGTTCGCCAGCCAAAGCAGTCCAAGCTTCTTCAGTTCCGGCACCTTGGCGTCCGGCACAAAACCGCCATTCAGGGTGGTCACTGCCGGGAAGATATGCTTGACATGGAAATCCCAATCATACTTGCCATTCTGGGGCACCTGGCTGTTGGCGCAGGCCGGGTAGTTGAAGATTTCGGTGATGGCGCGAACCACCAGCTTGCCGCCAGCGGCAACGCCCTTGACCGTGATCGTGTGGCGTCCCATCGGGAGATGCCGGAACGCCTCGGCGCGATCAGTGTCAGCCGTGATGATTGTGCCCAGGCCAGCGATGTCAACGGCCAGGTCAGCAGCAGCGCCGGCGTTCTGGACAGCGATGAACACCCAGCCGTTTTTCGGATTGTCAAAGCTGAATGACTGCGCGCCTGCCTGCGCGGCCAGGTCTTGACTGAGCACCTCGGTCACGAAGTTATTCAGGCGGCGATGGCTGCTGGCGTCAATCTTGGGCACATTTACGAGGGTGATCACAGACGTCATGGCAAAGACTTTTTCGCCGTTATCGCGTTGAACCACTGCGTATTCGAGAGTGTGGTCGCCAGCAGCGACGTCCTTCAGGTCGAGATGATTGAGCTTAGGCTGCAAGGGAGTTTTCTGGAACACTTTGCCGTCAAGCGTGTAGACGCAGTCAAACTGGCCGACCTCCTGGTTTTGCCCTAGCCGCCCGAAAAAATGGAAGGTCAGCTGCGGGTTGTCCATCGGGATAGCGTTCAGGAGGGGCGCCCACGCTACCAGCCGCACCTTGTTCTGTTCGACCAGAATCGGTGACGCACTGCTGCCCTCCAAGGCGCCTGGGCTGATCGCCTCCAGTTTAACCTTGGCAAAATGAATTTCGCCCTTGAAATTCTGTGCGAACAGCGCGGCGCCGTAGGAATTGTCACTGGAACTGGCGGCTTCGAAGGTATTTTCCAGCAGCTGCCAACCATCCGTGGTCTCGGGAAACTTCCTTACGCCCTGTGAGCTGTACCAGCCGGTATTGTGCGCGATTACGCCGCAGTGGCCGCTTTCAAAGCCATTGGTCTTGATCCAGGCACTCATTTTGTAGGTCTCGCCAGCGACCAGGCGCAGGCCCAACTGCCGCACCGTGGCAACGCCTTTGAGTTGTTCGGGATTTCTGAAGATGATAGCCGGGGAAGAATCCGGCCCGCCAGTCGGATTGTAGCTGACCATGCTTTTCGAACCTTGTTCCCAGAACTGCGGGAATTCGAGCTGCTCAGCCTCGAAATTGCCATTAAGAATCAGGTTCTCCCCGGGCGCCACGGCCGCTGATGCTGCCAGCGCGCTGAACAGGACGGCAACTGCCCAAAAACTTAACTTCTTGCTCATAGTGTCCTTCTCGCTTTTGTTGTTTGTACTACTAACAGCCGGAATCTTATTTTTTGTGAAAGATTTTCTGCAAGTCAAAGCTTTATGTGTCACCCCTGGCGGGGCTCAAAATTATTATACGCCTCACCCAGGGCTGCGCCGGGCCGCAGGCACGGCGCAGCCCTGGGTGAGATGGCATATATTTGGAGCCCTGAAAGGGTGACACATAAATTAGGTTGTGGACGGCTAGTCCACCCCGAGTCCTTTCGTGTTTTTCGTGGTTAAAAATATTCTGTGTATTCTGTTAAACAAAGAAGCACCCGGTGGCGCTGGCCAGGAACGTGGTCGGTATGAAGACAGCGCCGCCGTCATAATCAAGCTCATCAATGGCTTCGACCTTGCCTGCCAGCAATTCTCCAATCCGGCGCGACGTCTCCCGGAAGCGCTCGATTTGGGCGCCCATGCGAATCTGGAACAGCTCCAGGCCGTAACTCTTGTAGCTTAGGAACCAACGGCGACGGAATGAATTGCCAAAGGCGCGGAAACGCGTTATCACATCGTCAACGCCGTCACTGGCCAGGTGCGACAACGCTTCCCGGTCGCGGCTTCGGTAAGCGACCAGCAAATCGCGGCGGAATTCAATTTTAGCGATCAGCAATTCCAGCAGCAGGCAGGCATGGCCGATATCGCCGGCTGCATTGTCATCGCGATAGTCGTCTATTTCGGCCAGGACACTGCGGTAGTGCGCCAGGACTTCTTCCCAGATGCCGGGGCTGGCCTTGTCCAGGCCGTAATAGCCCATGCCCATGAGCGGATCGTCCCACAGCGTGGTCTTCTCTTTGATTTTCCGCAGGACTGTCCCGTCTTCCTTGTAGGTGGTCAGAATCATGTTGCCAACGGTCAGCTGACGATCGTAGGAGGTGCCGCAGACCGCCTGGTAGAGACTGCGCAGCTCTGGCCCGTCCGCGCCGCCGTCCGGCTTGTAGGCATAGTCGGCCGCCATCGCCAGTCCGGCCAGGGCTGAGTCAATGTCGCAATGGCCGCCGTCATCGCCCCAGAGGGTGAAAATCAGCTCGTCAGCGCCGACTTCTCGGCAGGCGTCAATACACGGCTTGACCGTCGCCGCCGTCTGTTCATAATCGGTCCACAGCGTGCTCCAAGTCCAGACGCCGGAGGCCATAAACGGCCGCGAGTCGTTCAGGTTGCGCGTCTTAGTCAGCATGGTCGCGTAGGTCTCTTTGTCGCGGTGGTAATAATCCCAATAGGACAGCTGCACCTGCGGCGGAATCATCTGACGGACTTCATCGGCGACTTCCACGGATGTGTCATAGTAGGATTGGGTCTTGTTGGCAAAGCGGAAGAACATATCCGCCCAGATGATCGGCTTCAGGCCCATCCGGTCGCAGATTTCGCAGACTTTAGCCAGGTGGCGGTTGTAGATGTTGATAGGTGGCTCATAGCCGTTCAAGTCCATGAAGCGGCCGCGCCCGAGGTCGTGCGTCTCATCCATGCCCAGGTGGATACGTCGTGAGTCCAGCGCTTCGCTCCAGAAGCCAATCATCTTCTCCAGCAAAACATACGTCGCCGGCTCGTCAACCAGCAGAGTGCTGGAAGTGTCCTTGACCTTGTGATAGGCCCAGTACTGCATGATCGGCTCGACGTGGCCAAGAGCCTGAATCGAAGCCATGATCTCAATGCCGAGCTTTTGCGCATAGGCGTCAATCGCCCGGATTTCATCCTGTGAATACGCACCCCGCATCAAACCGAAAAAAGGCTCGTCAGGAAGCTGATAGGCGTCCTTGACATAAATCATGCCGACGTTGTAGCCCATCAGCGCTAAACGCCGCAGCCAGCGCTTGAATGCGTCAACCGTGACGACGTTGCCGCGCGTGCAGTCAAACAGAAAACCAAACGTCTCAAAGCCGATGTTTTCCGTAGTTTCGACGCCGGCCAGGGCAAGGCCAACGCCGCGGGCAAAGCCATGGCTGCGACCGGCGCGGATGAGCCATTGCCCGTCTTGACGCCGTACCGTCAATTCTTCCGGCCGCGTCGATTGCTCAAAAACCAAATTAGCCTTGGCGTCGACTTCCTGCAGAGGATATTCCTCGCCCAGGGTTTCCAAGAGGGTAGCCAGATTTTTCGGCAGACCTGTCCGTGCCCATGTAAGTTTCATAGTTTCCTTTTTCCTTTGCCTAAGGATGCCCTTATCGACCGCTTCTTCCCGGGAAAGCACCAACGCCGTACCGAGGATACGCTTGGGGGCTCCAGGTTCTTGAGCCCCCAAGCACCAATAGGATTACAACTCAAGCTATTGCTATAGAGGATGTTACTATAATTCTTCCAAAGCAAGCTTGAGCCAACCCGTGGACTGACGTCAAGCGAATTCTGACATCTTGACCGGCCGTCCCAGGCGCGCCGACTGATCAGCGGCGTAAATCACCCGATGCGTCTCAAATGCCTCGCCAAAACCCGTCAAGGGCATGGGGGTATTATGAATAATGCTATCAACAAAAGCTTGGCATTGCGGAAGATAAGGATGATCGAGGACTTCCCCTGAGTCAACCGGGGCGGTCTCCAGGACAGTCCATTTTTCTTTCAGCAACCCAGGCAGTTCGGTCGTATAAATCTTATTGTCAAGAAGGCTGCCTTTGCTGCCGACCAGGTGGATGTGGAAATAGTACGGTTGCAAGCAGTCGATGCAGGAGGTCACTTTGCCGAGCTTGCCATTGGCAAATTTCAGAATGGTCACGCTGCATGGATCGAATTCATATTCGGCAAAGCATTTGGCCTGGCTCTTGGTTGAATAGCTGGTCACTTCGACGACCGGCTCGCCCATCATCTTGAGCAAGGCGTCAATAGCGTGGCAGCCAGCGCTGAGCAGTGCGCTGCCTCCGCCGTCGACCTTCTTGCTCCAGCGGAACTGGCCGTACCAATCGCCAATGCCATGATAATAGTCGGCTTCGCCATAATGCAGCTCGCCCAGGAGCCCCTTGTCCAACACCGACATGATTAAGGTGAAATGTTTGCTGAAGCGCAATTCAAAGCCGACGCAGACCTTGGATTTGCCGGCCGCAATCGCCTGGTGCATCTTCTTGGCATCTTCGTAATTAAGGGCGATCGGCTTCTCAATGTAGACATGCTTGCCGGCAGCGACGGCGGCCAGGGCCTGGGACGGATGCAGCGGATTGGCGCTGCACAGAGAGATAATGTCAACGTTGGGGTCGGCAAGCACATCTTTGTAGTCGGAATAGACTTTCAGCGGAACGCCGTAACGGGCTTCGACTTCCGCCGGCGATGGATTGCGCGAACTACATACAGTCGTCACTTGAGCGCCATCAGTGGCGTTGAAAGCCGCAATGTGCGCTTCCGCCACCCAACCCAGACCAACGACCGCGACGTTTAATTTTCGCATGATTTTCTCCTTGACAAATTGGTTGCGTGATTAGAAATGACTTGCTTATCGAACATGATAATGACAGGTCATAATCGACAAGATACTTTATTCACCTGCGTTCAAACAGTCAAGCCTTGGCCGGAGTTTTCTCGTAATTGGTCACCCATTGATAATGGCCATTCCGACAGCATGTTGTCAGCGCTTCTGTTGCTGTGCGCCGGTGAACGTGGTGGACATGGCGGACAGCATAGTCCAAGCTCGCCCCTCGCCCCCAATACTCGTTACTTAAGATTTTTTAACCACGAAATACACGAAAAGGCACGAAAATTTTTAGTGGCGTCCCAAAGTTGAGACCTGATCCCAAAAAGTCGTTAATGGCTTGAAATAAAACACAAGAGCTTGTCTTTTATTTGATATCACCCAAAATACAAGAAAGGAACAAGCTCTTGTGAAAATTGAATTGTCATTTAACTATACTGTGGACCTCGCTGATTGCAAGCTTGACAGTCTGA
>JAAZKI010000490.1 GCA_012799905.1 Lentisphaerota bacterium
AGGCGAGGTTCCCTATCGCAAACTCATCACCAAGCCTGTGCTTGCCCTATGGATTTTGACCGCCGTCAGCTACCTGGCCTGTTTGCTCATGGCCTTACAGGCCACCTGGAGTTTGGCAAAACTCTGGACGAATCTAAAAAAAACAAAAAAGTCGATTTTTATATTTGAAGTTCGACATACCTTAAGTACATTAATGCACAAGCCGCATTATGCGGAGGTACAACCCACGCCTGGAGGTGCATGATGTCAGAGGAAATTAGTCAAGAAGTTGTTCTAAGTGTATTGGAATCAATGCTTAGCTCCGGACTTCGATCTGTCCGTAGCGCAAAGCGTGCTGCCGGAGCCGCACCACTGCGCACCCGTAGCCCAAGGAAAAAGTCGAACATTAAATTAGTTGAAGACATACTCAGGGCAGCCAACGAGCCGCTCCATGTCGACGACATCATCGCTCGTGCGGAAGCCGACTTCGGCGTGCATCTCCGACGCGAATCCATCGTCTCGGCACTAACCAAAAAAGTCCTGGAAGGCAGGGTCTTCCGCCGGACTGGCCGCAACGTGTTCGCCCTGCTCGAGACGGAAGGGAGGTGACAGCCATGGAAGACGTTATCCTTCTCCCTCGTCTTATGAATTTAATTACCACCGTGGGGCCGGCAATCAAGGACTCCCGCGTCAGGGCAAGGCTCGAATCACTGGTGCTCGGGACGCTTTGCGGCAAAAACCCCAAGACGATCACCAGCATCCTCGCGTTCGATGCCGAGTGCGGAAACCGGGACAACAGCCTGGACGACTGGAGCGCCTTCTACCGTTTCTTTTCACAGTCATCCTGGGAGTTGGAGGAGTTTTTCAGCATTATCTTTTCCTGCGCGATGTCGTTTTGCAAGGAAGGCGAGTCGATCAAGGTCCTCATCGACGACACGCTGGTGCGCAAGACCGGGAAAAAGATTCCGGGAGCCGCCTACGCACGGGATCCGCTGAGCCCGCCGTTCCACACGAACCTGGTATGGGGGCAGAGGATGGTCTGCATTTCACTGCTGGTCAGGGCATCCCCAACCGTCCCCTATCGCTCCATCCCCATTTGTTTTCTGCTGAAGCCACCGGTGCGCCTGCCGAAGAACGCCACCGATGAGCAGCGCCAAGAATTTAAGGAGCTTAAGAAGAAGAGCAACATGAGCATTGCCGGAAGGCAGATGCTCGACTGGGTGCGCAAACGCCTTGACGCCATGCCCGGGGGTAGCACCCGGCGCCTGATCGTGGCCGCTGACGGCAGCTTTGCCAACCGGACATTCCTTGAGAAGCCTCCGCATCACACGATCATAATCGCCAGGTGCCGCGACGATCTCAACCTCAGAAAGCCAATCGCCCCGGACAAGAAGGTCGGCAAGCGAAAATACGGTGACAAGGTGCCCACCCCCAAGCAAATCAACCAGGATGCGACCATCCCGGAGAAGGAGCTTACGACGGGAGTCAAGCACCAGAGGGCGACGGTAAGGTACAAAACGGTGGATGAAGTCAGATGGCCAACGGTGCTGAAGAATCAGCCCTGCTGCATCCTCACCGTCAAGGGGCAATACTTCCACAAGGGGGGAAAGCGCCAGCAAACCAAGCCGGCGTATTTGATTGTAACTGGCGACTACGACATCAAAGATATAGAAGAAATCTTGGAGGTCTATCTCCTGCGATGGGAAATCGAAGTGGGCTTCCGGGATCAGAAAAACGGGCTTGGTATTGGCAAGGCTCAGGTATGGAACGAAAACTCGGTGATGAAAGTGCCAGGCTTCATGTCAGCATGTTACTCCATGCTGATGATGGCCTCCATGAGGGCGTTCGGCGATGAAAGAGGAGAACAGTTCGCACACCTGCCCAGATGGCGTTCGAAAACGCCGAATCGACCTTCCTTGAGAGACCTTATCGAACTGCTGAGAAGGGAGGTGAAAAGTACAATTCACAAGGCGGCGTAGCAGACGCCGCTGTATACCAGTTAAAACCTAAGCCAGTTTTTCATAATCCCCGCTCAAAAATGACCGGAGGCTGCGATTTTCAAAGAGCTAAAGACTGCCAAACTCCAGGCGCCTACGGCGCAAAGGGGCATGACTGTAAGCATGATATAATTTTATCGGACAGGACAAGTGTCGAAA
>JAAZKI010000137.1 GCA_012799905.1 Lentisphaerota bacterium
ATTGCTGCTGTAAATGGGAAAGAGCTTCGACGCGCAGAAAATCCCCTGGATGGGTAATCGACGGCTCACGTTTTCCGGCGCGACAATTTCATGAATTTAGGGTTAATTTAGAACTGTGAAAATCGGTGTTTATGGCTCTACTTGACGGCAAGCGCGGACAGTCGCCAGGTGGTTGCCGGTCGCGCCTGAAAACCCTGGTAGGACAGCCGCGTGTAGACTTTCAGGGTGCCCTGCCCCGCGCTTTCCGCACGGAGAACAGGATAGGCGCGGCTGATGGCGTCATCACCGGTGACGATCAAGGCCTGTCCGCAAAATTGCTCAGGCGTTGGCAGGATGTCTCCAGCCAGTTCAAACCAGCTGTCGCCGTCTTGCGAGGCCTGAGCCGTGATTGTCCCAGACCATTCGGCGCGGGAATTGTTCAATGCCACTCCTGGCGCTTGCAGTTCTGCGCCGCCTAGCAGCAAGGCAGCTGGCTGCGTCGTCGTCGGCTGCCCCTGCGCCGGCAGACCGGCGACTACAGCGAGAATGCCATCGGAAACAACTGGCGCTGAAGTCAGCTCCAGGCGGTCGCCGTCCCCAAAAAGCACGATATCGCGGCCGCCGGCGTGAGTAATTTCAACCGCGATAGCATGGTCGCGCGGAATCGTCACCTTGACGGATTGCACTAGTTCGCGGCCTTCCTCGAAGCCGGCAAACACTTGCACAAACGCGTCGACTTGCGCGCCGGTGCGGCGGCGGAAGAAATACGGCAGGGTGACGCCGCGGTCGGCATTGCGGCTGTCGCGCTGGCCCCATTCGTCCGCAATCAGGAGAGTTTCGTCTGGATGGCCGGGCGAATAGGCGGCGAAACGGTAGGTCTCGGATATTTTCCACACGGCTTTCCAAGGTTCGTTGGCGCCGGTGTCACGGGGGGCGGCGGGGTTGTCCTGGCCTGGCGGCGGGCAGACAGCGCCCTCCAAGACATAGTCATGGCTGGGGCCGTGGAACAGGTAATCGCGGTGTGCGCCGCCCTGGGCCCGGAACAAGTCGAGCCAGTACGCGCCCAAATCGCCGTGGTCGACTTGAACTACGGTTCGTTCGTAAACTGTGGCCTCGTTGTATGCCGTTGAGGAGGCGCGCATCGCCTTCAGTCGTGGCGACAGCGCAAAAAAGGCGAAAGAGCCGCCGCGCCCCCTGACCTTCTGATTTTTCCCATCAATCAAAACGAGGTTATGCGCCAAGGTTCGCGCTGTCATGTTCTTGTCCGGATGGTCCCAGAGGTAGCCGAGGTCGGACAGCAGTTCGTGGCCGTCTTTCCAGAGGTAGAGATTGAGGGAATCGCGGTGGTGGTGGCCGCCCCAGTCGGAGGCGTCCAGCAGAGCCAGGCCATCCTGGCCGAATTCGCCCAGGCGGAGTAATCCCTGGGCTAAGAACGGGAATACGACATCAGGGAGCGTAGGTCGAGCTGGGGTGGCGTCGTCAGTTGCGGAGGCGGCTGGCTCGCGGTAGAAGAGCGCTGAGCGCGCAGCTCCACCGGTCGGGTTGTCGCCGGACCTGGCCTTAGCCAAGGCGAGATGCTCGGGAGTCGGGTAGCAGAGGGCGATTAATTCAGCGTAGGTGGCGGAAATGCCGGTGCTGACATAGCTGTCTGCTAGGGGTGGGAAGCGGAAATCGCCCTGCATGGTCCAGATCAGAGCCTGCCAGGCAGCGCCGTATTCGGTGTCGCGGCTGACGTTGAAGTCGACCAGGCGGGGCGCCTGGTCGGGCGGCGTGAAGCCCTTGGGCTCGGTGTAGGAGCGGAAGGCGTAGGCGAACGGCGCGATGCATCCCATGGTCATCATGGCGTAGGCCGCCGATTCCGAGGTGCCGCCGTCCGGCAGGAACCATTCGTCCACGGTCTTCACAAAGCCGTCCAGCCCGAAGCGTACCATGAGCGGATGGCCGGTGACCAGACCGACGATGGCTGCACCAGCGCGATTGCCGACCGACTTGTTGTTGATCACGGTGTCGCCAAGAGCCAGGTAGGCTGCTTCCAGGAGGACGTCCTTTTCAATGCGGAGGCGGTCTTCGGCAGAATAGACGGACGTACCGTCGGCATAGCGGGCGGTGCAGGTCAGATCGTAGGCATTGGCCAGTCTAACGGCAATGCCGCCGTCCATGCCGTTTGTATTAAAGCGACTGGCTGACCAGTAGCCGGTCCAGAGCTTGCGGTCCGGCACATTGGGGGGTACAACCAATTCGTCGTTCGGCAAGTTGTAGATATTGCGGGCAGCCTCTCGCGGATCGCAGTCAGCGTATTCGTTGTAGGTATAACCGGCTCGCACCAGGTAGGTCGGAACGACCTCGGCCAGGCGGAGCAGAATGGCGCGGACTCCGGCGGCGTACTCGGGATCCCCGTGCAGCGCATAACTGGTGGACAGCGGCTCTACCAGGCCGATGACATAGCCGAGCTTGCGGGCGCGGATGATGCCGGCCGGATTGGCCCGGCAGTGCCGGTAGCCGAAGCAGTGGAAGGTCGGCCCTTCGACAAATCGGAAGACTTGGCGCGGGTCCCAGGTGCTGGTGAGCACGACGGTTTCCGGATAGTTCGGATTAGGGAAGACGGTGTTGCACTGACGGCAGGTGATTTGATCCGGGTTTTCAACGCCCCATTTCCAAGCATTGTTGGGGAACCAGCGCAGGCCCTTGTCTCGGCAGGCTGGGCATGGGCTGGTGCTGCCAGCGGTGGTGACTTCGACCATGCGGGTGAGGAAGTCAGGGGCGGCCAACCTGGCGAGGGCTTGGTCAGCGCTGTTCCGGACGGATTCGGCGTATTTTGCTGCCCAGGGATAGGCGGCGATGTTGCGTCGGGCCCGTTCAAGGTCTGCTGGCTTGATCAGACCAACCGGATGCGCGACCTGTTCGCGGAAGGTCTGCCAAACGGATATGTCAGTCGGATCGCCATAGGCAATCCGAACAGCAGGTGATGGCGCCGCCAAGGCAGCGGCCGCTGAAAGGAGAATAGTGACAAGCAGGTAAAAGAAAAAATTACGGTGCATGGCGTACCTCTTTCCCGGTTGGAGACCAGCGGAAATGTCTTTTCCTACAGACTCATGCTCATTCACAGCGCCGACCGCGACTTCCTCGCGCGCGACCATAGGATGGAGGCCCCCTTAGGGTGGGGGGGCTTGATTTCTGGAACCCGCAAAAAAATAGGCCGTTGCACGCCCTTTTTCAAGTGGTTTTCGAAAGAATCATAGTTATTTTGTGCTTGAGTTGGATTTTGGTGGCACGCAAGG
Source organism: Lentisphaerota bacterium (assembly GCA_012799905.1). Taxonomy (GTDB): domain Bacteria; phylum Verrucomicrobiota; class Lentisphaeria; order Oligosphaerales; family Oligosphaeraceae; genus JAAZKI01. The sequence continues at coordinate 3,258 of JAAZKI010000137.1, forward strand.
TATGAACTTTCCATTCCCAGTCATGGCGCCAGGATGCGCCTTGGTGAATCTTCAAGATGCCTGTCTTCGCCTCGCTGTCCACTCCTGTCCACGTCCGTCCACGTCCACTTTCCAGTCATGGCGCCAGGATGCGCCTTGGTGAATCTTCAAGATGCCTGCCTTCGCCTCGCTGTCCACTCCTGTCCACGTCCGTCCACGTCCACTTTCCACTAACGTCCACTCCTGTCCACAGTCCATCGTCTACTGGTGTCCATTAGCGTCCACTTCCGTCCATTGTCCACTGTCCACTAAAATGCTTTACCCTGGGCGCTCAGCTCGGCAGTTCACTGGAACTCCACCCCAGGCTCCGCTTTGCTGCACCCTCAGTCTCTCGCCACTCAAGCCATTCTTTGCAGGCGCGCATCCTGCCAGTCGCCGTTGACCTGGAAACCGCGCTGGGCGGCTTCGGCGAGCAGGCGCTGGCACGCTGGTCGACAGCCGTCATGGAAGTGATTCGCCAAAAAAATCGTCCCGCCCGGACGCAAACATCGGCGGCAGTTTTCCAGGAATAGAGCGATGTCCTGGCGTTCGCACAGAAATCGCCCTCCTGCCAGGCCATTGCAGACGATGAGGTCAAACGCCTCCTCACCGCTCAAATCCTGAAAGCGTTCGGCTCGGAAACGAACCGGCAGGTCAGCGGGATATTGACGCAGCCTGAGTTCACGGACTGGATCGTGCGGCAAGCGCCGACGCTCTGCCATCCATACCTCCAGCGGCTCTGATGTCACCCCCAATATGCTCAAATCGGAACCAAGCCGCTCCACTCCCAATGCCGCAATTTCCAGCGTATTGAGGCCGACCCCGCAACCGATGTCCAACAGCCGCAATGGCTGAGCGCCAAGAGGCCATTGACGGAAGCAGTCCGCCAGGCGCGACAGTTGAGCCGGATACCGACTGGAGTCTGTGCCAAAACACGGCAAATCAGCCAGGGCGCAGTAAAGAGCCAAAAGCTCATTCGCCGCAAAAGTCACTCGGCCAGAAAAAACTGAGGGCAGCCCAGCCCAGAAATCAGGCAGCGACGCTGGCGCTGACAAGCCAACCGACGACGTCGTGTGATAGTGAGAAACGCAAAACAAAGCCGGAAACCATGATGGCGCCGGCAGAAAATAATTGCCCAGGCAGCGCAAGTCGGCATAGAACAATGCCGCCGGCAGATAAGCCTCATAGGAAGCCCGCAGAAGCGGCGAAATGACTAAACCCCGGCCCCACCATGGCGGAGACGCATAACGCCGCCAAATCGCCATTCTGGCACCCCAGCGACGATTGTGAACGGCCAGGCGCGCCAGCGTATCGTCAGATGGCTGCGGGAACGTCATGCTGCCCTGCCCTACCCTGCCCTACCCTGCCCTGACTTCATTTCGCCTGGTTCGGCATTTGCCAGTGCATTTGCCAGCGGTCGGTTTTATCGTCGTCGGCCAGGAGGCGAAATAGTTCCGTACGGACGCCGTCTTGGGTGCTGCTCCAAAATGGAGCTGGCGGCTGGTTCAGGTTGGTGCTCAGCCGCGCTGTTCCGGCCGGTTCTCCCTGGGCGGACAACCCGGCTCGGCACTGGCTAGGCGGATAATCCGTGAAGCCGGCGGCGATTTTCCAGGTCTCTTGGTCGAGGCTGGCGACGATGAGCCAAAGCAACGATGTACGGGCGCGGCGGGCGTCGATTTCTGCATAGCCACGCCTTTCGATGCCGCGTACCAAGACGCTCAATTCCGTATCGAGCATGCCGGCCTCTTGCAGGAGTTCCAGGCAGCCGGTTTGGGCGAGAAGTGCGGCAATCTGCTCCCCTGTCGTAGGACGGGGTTGGAACGACTGCAAGCTGCTCATGGGCATCAAGGTGGGAAAAAGATTAGCCACCGGGCGTTCCGGCGGCTGCACCGTAATCGTTCGACAGCCGCTGCTGAGAAGAAGCGCCAAGACGCCCGCCCATAGCAGGCTCCACGTCCGCATGATGATCCGCCCTCCTCTGTTTTTCAGTTTAACCGGGATTCGACGATGCTGCCTACGCCAGGGTCTTGCCGTCGATAGTGCCAATCGAGACTTCGAATTCGCCTTTTCGGGCGATGCGGTCGGCGCGGCCGTCTTTGATCCAAACGACCGTATCTGAGGCGCTCAGCATTTTCATATCATGAGTTGCGGTGATGACCGTGATGCCGAATTTTTCCTTCATCTCGCCGAGCAGATGGATGATTTCCTCGCCGGTTTTCAGGTCTAGGTTGCCGGTCGGTTCGTCAGCCAGGATGATGCTTGGTCGGTTGACCAGGGCGCGGGCGATGGCGATGCGTTGCTGCTGGCCGCCGGAGACCTGGCTAGGCAGGTGGGTCAGGCGGTGACCGAGGCCGACGACGGTGAGAATCTCAGCCGCGGCCTCGCGCGCCTGAGCCGGCGTCTCCCCTGCAAAAATGCGCGGCAAAGAGACGTTCTCCAGTGCGGTCATGGTCTGAATAAGATTGAAGGACTGAAAGATGTATCCCATCTTATGGCAGCGCACCCAGGCCAGCTGCTTCTGATTGAGTTCTTGCAGGCAATAGCCGTCAACTTCGACATTGCCCTCGGTCGGCCTGTCCAAGCCGCCGACCATGTTGAAGAAGGTCGACTTGCCGGAGCCGGAAGGGCCGAGAATCGACAGGTATTCGCCGCGCCGCACCTCAAGGTCGATGCCGCGCAATGCGTGCACGGCCTCCGCCCCCAACTGGTAGACTTTGGTGACGCCGCTGGCCTTGACGATAATGTCTTCGGAAATGCTCATTCTTCTACCCTCATCGCGTCAACGGGCTGTTTTTTGGCGGCTAAGTAAGCCGGCAGGATGGCGGCGACCACCGACAGGAGCGTGCCGATGAGCAGGGAGATGACCAGCGAGCCGGCCACGCTCAGCCAGGGAAAGTGCTTCATCACATAGCCGTGGTAATTGGAGGCGGCAGCCGCCAAAGCGACGATCAGCCCGAGGATGCACCCGAGCACGGTTCCGGCCACACCTTGCAGCGAGGATTCGATAAAGTACGACCGGATGATGAAGCCGTCCAGCGCGCCCAGGCATTTCATGGTGCCGATTTCCTTGATTCGTTCGGTGACGCTCATCAGCATGGAATTGATAATGCCGACCAGACAGGCCAATAGCGACAGGGTGATCAGCAGGATCATCATCCGGTCGCTGGAGTCTGCTGCATAGATGTCAACGCCGGCCTTTTGCAGCAGGGCGTTCAGGACAGTGTCATTGGCCAGAACCAAGCTCTTGACGATGTCGTTCATGACCTGCATGTAGGTCAAGAACGCAATCGCCAGGACGACTCCCGACATGGTGATGAGAGAGCGGAAGAAACGCCGCTTGATGCCGGCCCAACTCACCTGCAGGGTCACCGCCCAGGTGACATGGCGCTGCTCGGGAATAATCGACGGCGATGTGGCCGCTGGTGTCTGCGTGGTGGTCGTCATAAAAATTAGTCCAAATATGTTGCTGGCGTCGCAGCGGCGCTTTGCGGTGCGCCGACCGTCCGCCGGTTTTACTGTACGTTCAGAGTGATGCCGAGGTTCTTCTGCATGATCAGGGACAGAACCATCGCTAGGGCGACGATGAAGAATTCGCCAAGGATAAGGCCGATGAACAGGCCTCGCACCTTGGTGTAGGTTTCTTTATTGGCATACTTAGTGACCAGGGCCTTGGCCAGCCAGCCAAGCATCAGCGAGAACCAATAGGCGCGCATCAGCGGGTTAATCAGCATAATCATGCCGATTGGGTGCGGCAGCCAGAACATCGTCTGGCGGAAGTACAGCAGCAGCGCCATGATGATGGCGCCGGCAATCAGCCATCCGCGCCCCATCGCCGTCGCCGTCGGCGGTACTTTTGCCATATCGCCGATTCGGGCGAAAGTCGACTTCGGGAAAGAGGTGTAGAACCATCCCTGCATGGCGTCTGCCCCGATGTCATAGCTCAGCATAATCGCCACGGACAGCGCCACGACCACGGCTACGCCGATGCCGATGACGACGCCAATATGATAGCGCACCCTGGACATGCGCAGGTCATCGCGGATTTTCAGCGCATTCGCCATAGCCGGGGCGATGAACGTCTTGATGTCAAGAAACAGGATTGAGTAGAAAACCATCAGCGGCGCCATCAGGTGCGGGGCGGTGAACGGCTTGTCAAACCCGAACAGGTTGCGGATGTAGTGGAATGGGCTGGCGTGGGCCTGGAAGCCCGGGATGCCGCCTTCTGCCACGGCTCGAATCAGGCCAATGGTGGTGATCAGGATAATAACATACCCGAAGGCCGCATAGAAGAAATTGACGTGCATCAGCCCCCAGAGGGCGAGAACCAGGGCGGCGGAGCCAAGCAGGAACACCGCCGAGGAGAAGCGCAGCTCGCGCTTTTCGTCTAGGCTGACGTTTTCGAGCTTGCTGGGTCGGATGGCGCACAGCAGCATATGGCGGCATTTCCAGAGCACCAGGGAGGAGAACACCAGCATGGCGCCAGCGCCGGCTGCGGTGCGGAAATTGAGGGTGTACCACCATTCGGTCGGGAACGACGCCTCGTTCTGGCCAAAGCCGAGAGCGACCATAATCAGCAGCGTAATCATGTACAGGACATGGAAGAACCACAGCGAGAACGAGACTTTTTGCGGAATCAGGAAGGCCACCCCGATCATCGTGAAGAAAATAGTCGAGCGGCCGCCGTAAAGCAGGCCCTTGAACATGCTGTTCCGGATGAACGGCGTCCATGAATTAATCAAGTCAAGCGGCTTCAGGCCCGGCATCACTCCAGTGTAGCAAAGCAGGTTCCAGCCCATGACTCCACCGGCGATGGCGAAGCCGACCCAGAACAGGCCGTTCTTGAACAGCGGCGGAATCAAGTCAGGGGAGGCCTTGCCGCTTTCCAGCCCGGTCATAATCTCCGGCAGCTCAGCCAGCGGGAAAATCAGCTTCTCATGGTAAGCCCACTGCCGGAAGATCAGGACATTAAAGGACAGCAGGATTATGTAGGTCAAGCCGATCAAGACGCTCCAGTGCGCGAGCGGCCGCGCCCAGTGCGACCAGGGCACATCGCCGACAAAATACCGCGACAAGGTGGCGTCAAAGGACGGAAAAGTCGCCAGGATGGTCTCAACGCTGCTCTTCCGGGCGCTGTCATCCAACCTTGGCCAATCCGTCGCCAACTGCTCGATTGACGCCTTTGCCTCCGCGACCCGGCCGCAAATCTCAATTTCATTGCGAACGCGCTCCTGCTCCTTGGCGTTCTTGGTCTGTTCCTTGTTGATCTTCGTCCGCCGCTGGTTCATCTTCTCGATGTCCTTTTCCATCCGGCGGATTTCCATCTGCGGGGCGCTGCGCTTATCCTGGTAGCGGACGATCAGTTCGTTGTCAATATGGTTGATTTCCGCAGCCAGACTTTCCGCGATCCCGTTCAGGGCGGCGAGTTGCTCCTCGACCTTGTCAGCCGCAGCCGAGGTTCCCAGCAGCGCTGCTGCGGTCTGTAGGGTCGGGGGCGCGACATCGCCCGCCGCTGGCGCCGCCCGCAGGATACGGGCGGCTTGGCGGCCGCGGCGGAGGCGGGCCAGACGCCGGAAATAACTGCTGGCATCATCGTCGCTGGTGAACATCACGCCTGGAAAAGCGCGCTTGTCCCGCGGCAGGCCGCGGCGATACACCTGGACTTTGGCGAAAGCCAGTCTTTCCAGTTCGCGCAGCGCCTCTCGCTTTTCCTGGACAACGGCGGCCTGAGCATCGACGGACTCCTGCCAGGCGGTGCGTTCCGAGGCCGAGATGGTCTTGATCTGCGCCTGGATGTCGTTCAAGTCGCGAAATGCCTCGGCATACGCCTGGGCTGCCTTCTGGATGCCCGGTTCAGCGATGAAGAAATTGTCGTTCAGGTACGGATCGACATAGCGGTTCCACTCTGTCTGGTCGTTGTTCCAGTGCTGGTTGTACAGGCCGCCGACAATGGGAATCAGCTGGCCGGTCAGGCCGAAGGTCGAGATGCCTGCGGAGACCATGCACATCACGAAGATGATCAGCATCTCCGGTCGTGACAGCGGCCGGATGAAGCGCAGCAGCCGCAGCAGCGGATTCAACAGCAAGACGAACAACGCCAGCATCACGAAGGGGAACAGCGGCAGCTGGTTCGCCGTCGGCAGCATGTTGTAGCGGTTTTCCAGAATGACGGTCAACAGCGCGAACGCCCCTGAGAACAGGGCGCCCAGGACCAGGGACCGAATAGTGATGTTGTCGGATTTTTTCATGGATTATAGCTGGCAGCGAAATAATATTGTTCGAGATGGGCGGACGTGGTGGGGGCGGCGTTTAGAAGATGAGCGGCGCCATCATCTTGTTGAGGATGGTGAAGGAGACTGAGACCATGCCGATGAGACCCATGCCGCAGGAGAAGCCGGCCAGGAGAATCGGCGTGTATTTCATCCACTGGTCGCCGAAGCGCTTGCGGAAATAGTACCGGCCGACCAAGGCGCCGGCGAGTTCCAGAACAATGCCGGACGGCGTCGACTGCCCCAGGCCGCGGACAACGCCAAACACCAGCAGGGTGGGCAGGCCGAGCATGGACAGCACCGTGAACGAAATCACCCCGGTGCCCATCCCGGCCAAGACGTACTTGAGCCGCAAGGCTTCCATGAACATGGAGCCGCCTTCCATCGTTGAACTGTACGTCAGGCACAAGTTCTTGGCGTTCAAGTCCCACATCTTCTGGGCATAGGGATACGCGGCCGAGGGCACTTCCGCCATGTTCCATAGCAGCTGGGAAAATATGATTGAGGCGACGATGACGATCGGCACCGTCACCAGCTGGGTCTTGATCTGGCTGATAATCTTGGTTCCGGTCAACTCCAGAACCCGGAAGTTAACGGTCGCCACGCCGTAGTTAGGAATCGGCACCGGCGCAAACCAGATTTTGACGCCCTTGTAGCCGCTTAGGATATAAGTGGCCTCCTTGATGTAGGGGATGCTCAACGCTTGGCCGCATAGCCCCTCCAGCTTCGCGGTCGCATACGATAAAAGCGGCGTCAGCACCACGGCGTAGAACACAAAGAACTTCCACGGGAACCCCTCGATCAGCCAGCAGGACAGACCAATCCAGAACGTATTGCTGAAAATATAGATGCCCAGGGCGATGAAAACCGAGAAGTCGCCGCGGCGCGGGTCATTGATGAATAGACGCCGCCAGGCGGAGGTGCGTTTTTCGCCAATGGCCTTGCCGGAGAGGGCAGTGGCGTTGCCCCGTTTCGCGCGCCAGGCCCGAAGCGCCGGCGTGAAGATTTTGGCCAGGCTGACAATGGTGATGGCGAGCGTCAGCCCGAGGGAGAACGACAGGTAGAAGTCAACGTTATTGCTGTACAGCGTATTGATCACGTCCATCTGCGGGTCCCAATGGGACAGGATGCCCTTGTGGTAGAGAATGGGATTGAGGGTGAGCACGCAGACGACGCCGATGGCGCCGCCGATAATGGCCCAGAACGGCAGCACCATGCCCTGGAAGAACCACAGGATATTGAAACTGATGTTCATCGGCGCCGCCGGCAGGAATTTCGACACTGCCGGCGTAAGGTCAACCCAAGGGATTGGCAGCGGCTGAATCGGCTTGTCCAGCAGCGCCCCGCTGATCGCTGGCACGGCAATGTAGAATACCCCAAAGGACAGCCCAAGGACAGCGCCAATTGAGAAACATCGCCATCGCCAGTGCTCCAGGTTGTCCTTGGTCTGGGCCAGGGCTGTGATTCCGGCCGCCGCCACTGGCGCCATCGGAAATGGCAGTTCCTCGACGTCGTTGGTGATCCGGTACAAGATGTAGCCGAAGCCATACTGGTCCAGGCGACTGGCCAGGAGTCCAACGATGATAAGCAGAATCGGCGCCAGCCACGCCTTCGTGAAAAATGTATGCCCTTGCTCCCGGATAATGTCCGCCGCCGGCGCCCACCAGGCGGGAATCTCCTGCGCTACGCCCATGGCGTTGGCATATTCAGACTGCACCAGGTACTGCTTCCAGAGCAGCCCCTGGAATGGCGAGGCCATGGCCAACCCGGCCATGTAGTAGAAGACGTAGATTTCCTGCATCTTCAATTCCTTGAAGGAACGCCGCGCGATTTCCGCAAACAATATGATCGTCACCCAGCGGGCGGCCGTGTCCATATTGGCCTCCGGGCCGACCACCAGCGCCAGGTACATGCTCCCAGGCATGATCAACATTCCCAGGAATATCGCGCCGACAACAGTCTTCCAGGTGAAGCCGTCCTCGAAATGCTCGGGCGGCTCCATCAGGCGGCGATATTGTTCGAGTTCTTTGTCTTGTGTGTAACGTGCCATGATGTGTCGTCAGCAAGAGGGTGGTTGATTCGTGGCATCGGGAGAAGTCGACGGTTGTCCGTTCCGCGCAAACAACTCCTCGCCTTTGCGGTTAAAGTCAGCATACTCAGCCGGGCTGAGGTTGCGCCAGTGCAGCAGGTATGTGCGCATCTTTTCCAGGAACGGCTGGTTGGTCGCCGTCCAATTGGAGTCCTGGCCAGACATCCGGGTGTTGAGCAGAACCAGGCGATACGCCTGCACGCGGTCATCGTACGCAGTGGTGAACAGGAGTTCCTGGGTGACGCCGAGGTCAAAGGGCGCCAATGCGACGTCGTAAGTGACCTTGAGCACCTCGCGCCCCTGCGCGTCAACCTCCTTGACGCAACTGGTGCAGTGGGCGATCAGATCGCCGAAGGAGGCCTCGGTGTAGCGGCTGAAATAGTCAGCCAGATAGCCGTTAATGCCGTAGATAAGCCGGGGCTGATAGATGAACGGGAAGACGACCCGCATCTCCTTGCCGTCATGCGGCGGCAGCGACCATTTGCGCTTGCCGGAGGGCACTGCGGCGCGCGTCGCCACCATGGAGGGATAGATCGTCGACAACAAGACGACGGCGACTGTGAAGAGAATGACGTAGACGACGCTCAGCGAGGAGAAGTTGAGGTTGATGTCCGTAATCAGGCCGGTTCTGGTCAGGAAGATGCTCGTCATCTGTCCGATGAGATAGCCTCCGACCGAGCCGATGACGCTGTAAACGAACGCTTCCGCCAGGAAGAACATGCCGATGTGGGTTGGATTAAGGCCGACGGCGTTGTAGATGGCGATTTCAGCCTTGCGTTCGTACACTGATCCGAGCATCGTGTTCAGGATGATGGTGCTGGAGATGAGCAGTGGAATCAGCAGGAACGCCAAGCCGCCGATTGAGGTGCGGTAGCCCTCGCCAATGTAGTAGACTCCGGGACTGGTGGAGCGCTTGGCTGATTCGCCGATGTAAAACGGATCGGTGCTCGCAAGGTAGAATTTGCTCGCGTTCGTGATCGTCAACAGCTCGTCGACGACCGGCCAGATTCCGGTGTTGTCATGCAGCTTTACTGACAGGCTGTACGGCTGGCCGCCGATCTGCCGGCAGGCGCCGGAGGGCAGCAGCACCAGCGCTGACAGGTCCGTGTAGAAGATGCCGGTGTCAGACTCCTCGTCACCAGCGGCCATGGCGGCCAAGTCCTGTTCGCCGGACGCCTGCTGCAACAGCGCCTTGATCGGGATGATGGGGCGCTGATTGATGTCCTTCAGCTGCAAGAACTGGGCGTCGTCAAGGATGCCGACGATTTGGTACGGGCGTCCCTCGTACGTGAGCGGCTCGCCGAGATTGTCGGCCGAAAGTTTAAGCGCCTTGGCCAGGCTCTGGGTGATGATCACCTCGGCGGCATCGTCATCCGTAAAAAATCGACCGGCCGAGAGTGGAATGCGATTGACAAAGCCGTCGTCATGCGGCGGCAGGCCGAGAAAAGCGTCAATATTGGCGGTCTTGCCGTCGGCGGCGGTGATCTTAAACGGCAGCTCGCCATCCGCGACTTTCGGCGGCAAGAGCCAGCGGCGGACGCAGAGTTCGGCCCGGCCGGCGAAGATTTCCTGGAAGGTGCGCAGCGTCGCCTCATCCATGCGGGCGTTGCCGGGCCAGTGGTACATCAGGCCAGTGTAGGGCGCCTCTTGGGAGCGGGTGATGATGGTCGGGCTGAGTTTCTTGGAGATGCTGGTGAACGCCAGCATAGTGAAGGTGACCAGCACGATAGTGGCGGTAGTGAGGGCCGTGCGAATGCGCCGACGCTTCATGTTGTTGACCCCAATCAGCATGGCGGACTGGCCGACCGTCGAGAAGCCGACTGAATCGCTGTCAAATACCTCCTGGGCCCGGAACAGCAGCTGCATTTCTCCTTCGAACCGCCCATGTAAAATCTTGATGACAAAGAGACCCAGGCCGCCCATGACAAAGGCGACGAAAATCGCCTCCGGGGCCTGCGCCACCCGGAAGGCCGGATGGATGCCCCGGAAGACCAGGAAGGTCAGCACGAACATACCGGCAAAGGCCAGCATCTCCTGCTCAATGCGCTTGAACTTAAAGAGCAATTTTTCCATGAAAAAGCAGAAGGGGAGCATCAAGGCGAGGTAGAAGACGACGGCCTTGAGCATGTCGTTGGTGATGTCGGTCATGCGCTTATAGGCTTTCAACTGGGCGCCCACCGCCAGATGCAGGTGGCGCAGGTATCCGAGCCAGTCGAGCTTCGAGCGGGCATCCTTGAACTGGGTGATTGCTTCGTCCCCTCGCTCCAGGAAAATCCGCGCCAGTTCGTCTGAAGTGCCGCGCAACTTCTCCATGCGGTCGTGGTTCAGGCGCGACATATCGACGACTGCGGTCGCGAACAGGTCGCTTCCCAGTTGCTCCGAGCGCATGAAGCCGTCGCCTTCGGGATCGTCCTCCGTGGTGTTCAAGGCCATTATCCGCTCTGAAGTGAGCAGCTTCAACGGCTCGCCCACCTCCATGTACACCGAGGCTGGACCGCTCATGCGGTTGTACGTCTTCTTCGAAAACGTCGAACTGATGCCGGACAAGCCGAATTTCTTCGGTGCGTTGTTAAGTCGTCCATTGAGGACGAGGAACGAATGTTCGGTGATTGGCGTAACCGCGATGGTGGCCGGGTTGTCGCGGGTGTAGATGGGGTACTCTATGCCCTGGAACAGAGCCAGGGTTTTGGTCATGGTGCCGCGATGAATCGTCGAACTCATTTTATTTTCCGCGTCACCGGCGTCAATGACGTGCAGCACCGTCGTGAAGTCGGGGTCATAGTGGTATGCGTTAGGCTGCAAGTTGGCGGCGGTGACAGCCTGGAACGAGGCCGTGGCGCGCGCATCTGTCAGCGCCAGGTAGCCGGTGGTCACATTGCCGGAGCGCAGCGGCGTCTCAAAATCACGCGGGTCTTGCAGAACCAGCATCGTCCCGGGCACTGGCAGCTGCGGCAGAACCGAAGCGGAAAAGTCATCGAATTTGAACGCCTTGACTTGGACGCCCCAGGCCGCTGTCCAGATATTGGCAGGTGCTGTGGCTCGCGGCAGTTCAGACGGGCTGGTGACCAGCGGGTCCTCCAGCAGGGCGCGAACCAGGCTGGCCGTCAACCTGATTGAATCCTGCACTCGTTCCTGGTTCAGCTTGTCAAAGGTGTCGCCGGTAGTGAACAGGCGGCCGTAGTCGCTGAAGGCGTTGCGCAGCGCAAACGTCGGCAGGCCATCGGCTGCTTGAAACACGGTCACCGTATTCGAACTCTTCGGGAAATAGTGTCCTTCCGGCAGACCGCCCTGGCGCGTCATGCCGTCAACAAAGCGAATAGAGGAGCGGTTTTCCGCCAGTTCCGGCAACTCGGCCGCCAAGGCGGCGACGTTCATACCGAATTTGTGCTGCCAGCGGGCAACCCCGTTGACGTCATTGGCGGCCAGGCCAAGGTTGTTATTGGTCCAGGTCAACTCCAGGCATAACGCCAGTTTGACGGTCTTGACCCCAAGGACGTCACGGATGGCGTTGTTGGCGCCGCTGCGGGCAATCTCCCGGCGATTCTTCTCCGACCAGGCCGTTCTGGTGCTGATGATTTCGTTGATGTAGCCGCGCAGAATGTCGAGTTCCATTTCATCAAGGTCGCTGAGCGCGGTTCTGATGCCGACCTTGTTAAACAGCGTCAGGACATTGACGTAGTGGCTCCGGTGCTTTTCGATGGCCGCAGTTCGCTCCTGCAAAACCTCTGGCGGCAAGTTTTCTCGGTTCAGATGCAGCTGCTTGGCTTTCAAGGAGTTGACTTCGCGGCGGGCCAGGTCGACAACCGGCTCCTTGACCGAGAAATTCTTGCCGGTGCTGGCGTCAATCAAGTCGCGAAGGCGGATGAGGAAAGCCTCGTCTTCCTGCGTCGGCGGGTTGAGGTTCAGGGTGCTGTAGTGGCCGAGCAGCATTTCCTCGGTGCGGAGGTCATTGTTGATGGCGTCAAGGGCTTTTTCCACGGTCAGGCGCGGCACCAGCAGATTCCAGGCGAGGATGCGTTCGCCGAGGTAGTTCTGGGTATGCGCGTTGACAGCGCAGAAAAGAACGGTGCGCGCCGGCGGATTGGCGCGAAATTCGTCAAACAGACGCATGAGCATAAGCAGATTGGCGCCGTCCTGAGCGCCCTGCCCCAATTCTGGGACGACGCAGTTGCTGTCAAGCGGCGCTGTAATCAGCATCACTTCGCCGGACAATTCGTCACTGCTCCCCGGGACAATGGCCCAGAGATTGCGCAGATCGCGATTTTCCCAGCGGGAGGGTTCGGCGTCAATCTGTGCGGTTATCGTCTTTTCCGCCAATGTCTGCCGGAGCGCCGCGCCCTGCTCTGCGCTGATTAAGTAACGCGGGACAGCGGCTTCCGTGCCGAAGATTTTAGCAGCCGCCTGGGCATGCGAGTCATTGCTGCTGTCAATAAAGATAAATCCAATCGTTCCGAAGCGCAGGAAACGCTGCCATTCCTCGCCGCAGTCGAAATCAAGCAGGACGATTGCTCCCTGCAGGGATTGTCCGTTCAGTCGGCCGAGGTCCTGTTCAGTGCCGCGACCGCCGTCCCGCAGTGGCGCCCGGAAGGAGCGCTGCTTAAAATTGCCGGGCCGGTACAAGGTCGGGTGCAATGTCATCAGCGGGTACGTCGCCCCGTTGTCAAGAGTAATGGAGGCTTTTCCTGGGATGAAGGCCGGCGCTGTGAAGACCATCTCGCCATGCTCCAGGCCGCTGGCCTCAAAGCGAGCGGCTACCCGCTTTTCGACCTCTAAATTCCCCGGCGACCCGGGCAGGCGGCTGGCGACCCCGCCAAACAACGCCTCCCATTCGGCAACTAAGTTGAAGTCGGCTGCCGACACCGTCGGCAACAGCGGCAGAATTGCCGCCACTAATGCGATCAGTAAGGATTTGTGGAAAAACACGATTTAACGTATCCCGATGGCTATGATGTTGCGTTGCGCACACGATTTGAGGAAGTCCGCCAGGCTCAACTCTGCTTCCCGACGGTTGCTGCGATAGCGGGCGATAAAGGCGTCCACGATCTCTTCGACCGAGCGCTCCCCGTTGACCTGTCCGATGACAAAAGCGCCGATCTCGTCCAGCCGAATCCGCTTTGTTGTGACCGGGGCTTGGAAACGCCCGAAAAAGCCACGTCGGCGCTTGACTGGCACCATCACCATCAGGCGTCCGTCTGGCTCTTTGGCAAAGGTCACACCTGGGCAGATGGCTGGGATGCTGCGCAATGCCTGCCGGCGGTCAATGGGGTTCTTCTCCGGCATTGATTCTTTTACTCCTTAAAACTAATCGGCCGCAGCCGTCGCTGTACTGTCGTTGTTTTTCTGGCCGCCCGACCCGCGCATTTGGAATCAGAGGTACGTCTTGGCTGGCTTACAGGATATTGCCGTCGATATGGCCGATTTTGATCTCAAGGTCCCCCCGGCGTTCGAGTCGGTCGACCTTGCCGTCCCGAATCCACAGGATGCGGTCCGAAACGTCCAACATCTTCATGTCATGGGTGGCTGAGATGACGGTCACGCCGTCTCTTTCGCATAACTGCTTGAGCAGGCCGATCATTTCCCGGCCGGTGTCGACGTCGAGATTGGCAGTCGGCTCATCAGCCAGGATGATGACCGGGTCATTGGCAATAGCGCGGGCGACGGCGACGCGCTGCTGCTGTCCGCCAGACAGTTCAAAAGGCCGGTGAAAGAGCCGTTCGCCCAGCCCGACCTTGGTCAAAATCTTAGCGGCTTTGGTGCGGGCGTCATCCGCGCTCAGACCTGCGAAAATCATCGGCAGCGTCACATTCTCCAGCGCCGTGAGCACCGGTAGGATATTATAGGATTGGAAAATATAGCCGATTTTGTGGCAACGCATCCAGGCCAATTCAAAAGAATCCAGCTGCGCCAGGTCGATTTCATCCATGAAGACCATGCCCTCGGTCGGCGAATCAATCCCGCCAATCATATTGAACAAAGTGCTTTTGCCAGAACCCGAAGGCCCCATGATCGACAAATATTCGCCGCGGTAAATGTCCAGGGAAATGCCATCCAAGGCCTTGGTCACGGCCTCGCCCGAGCCGTAATAGCGCTTGACGTCAAGCACCCGCACGACGATGTCTTCATAGATGTTTGCTGGCTCGGTCATGGTTCACCTGGTTGTTATGTCACTCCCCGCCTCGTAAAACAATTGCCGGGTTCCGTAAGCGCATCATGGCATGCGGCTGGAAAGGTCTTGCCAATATAATTCCCATGTCGACATCCGCAAGCAAAAAATTCCACAGCAATAAAATTTTTGGCTTGGCAAAACTTTTTTCGCGTCACAAACCGCCTTGGCTCAGCGAGCAAGACAACGCCTGCTGAAGCCTATCCCGCCGAGATTAGCAAAACGTACAGAATTGAAAGTTTATTGGCAAATGCCAACATTCTGCATTCAGTATTCAGGACACCAAGACAAACAGCCTTCCTTTGCTCAGCCGTTGACGCCACCAAGCCTGCAAGGCAGAGGCGAAGAATCGAAGAACCATAATACGACAGCCATTGCCCACGCCGTCTTTAGGGTGGACTGCCGTCTACAACCTATTTTTAAACCACGGATGGACACAGATGAACACTGATTTTTTGTAGGGTTGTTTTTATAACCCTAAGAGTGGACTGTGCCGTCCACAACCTAAATTTATGTCTCGCCCCTTTAGGGCTCCCAATGACATTCCACCTTCCCCCAGGGCTGCGCTGCGCTCACCCTGGGCCTTTATATTGCTGGCCCTTCAGGCCGCCCGCCAGTACGACGCACATCAGCCGCCGTCCACAACGTCCACCCAGTCCACCACGTCCACAACAGCCGCAAAGCGGCAAAAGCCCTTAGGGCGACACATAAAAGCCCAGGGTAAGCCGGGCCATCAGGCCCGGCGCAGCCCTGGGTGAGGCGTATAATAATTTTGAGCCCCGCCAGGGGTGACACATAAGCGCCGCTTTGAAAAATTGGATGGGGTCTACTTATGGCAGCTCACCCCCACCCTGCCAATACATACTACACTACACTATACTAAACTATACTTTACTATAGTGTAGTGTAGTGAAGTATATATATTATCGGCTTGAGAAGGTGTTTTCATATTAGTTAATACCTTCATAATCAATACATTGTGGGCGCGATCGCGTTGTTTTCGGCTTGCTGTTATTACTGGAAAAAATGCTGAAATAATTGAAAAAGCTCGTGGTTTTCGTTTGCGTGTGTAACAAAGTGTAGTATGCTATAGCTGACGCCGGAAGTTGTTTGTTTTGGCAGGCGTCGACCGTTATTGGCATGATTAGACTTTTATTTCTGGTAAAATGGATTTTGCCGTGTAGGTGGAGTTTTGTTGACTAGATGGGCCGTGAGCTGACAACCGATGATTTCAGCAAGCTGTTTGAGCTGCAGACTCAACGTCTTGGCGAGGCTCATTTTCTCGTGATGTACTGGGCTGCCCAGGGCGAGGATTTAGACTGTCGCTACAACATTACGAATACATTTGACGACATGAAGCGTCTTGGGATTACTCGTACGAAGCAGACTGCGGTAGCGATTGTAGAGTCTTTGGCTGCCTTGTGCTTCATTGAAATCCGGGAAGAGCGGAATCGCAAGAACATATTTATCACCACCTATGGCGCCAAGGCTTTGGAAGCGCTGGTGCTAAGCGGGCGTTTTGTCCCCCGGGCATCCGGTTATCTAGAGGAGCACGCGAAAACATGACAATCGGAATTGGCGGAGCAGGCAGCAAGATTGCGGCAAAGCTGGACAATGGCGCGGTGCTGGTGAACGTCTCAGAAACGGAGCTGAACAAGGTTCCGGGCGGGGGACGTCGCATCCTGGCCAGTGTGCATGCCGCTCGCGGGCAGTTCAAGGGGTCTCGCATGAATCCTGAGATCGGCCATGACGCCTACCAATCTATTCGGCGCGAGCTGCTGGACATGGCGCAGGGCGACGTGGTCTTCAGCTCGACCGGCGGCGGCACCGGCAACGGCATCACCACCGGAATTCTCAATGACCTGACCAAGGCCAGTGACATTGCAACGGCGGACAAGACCAGCTTTGGCCTGATTCTACCCTACGCAAAGCTGGAATCAAGCGAATTCGTCAACAACACCATCGAATTTTTGACCGGCCCCCTGGCCGCTGCCATTGACAGCGGCAACACCGGCAACATCTTCCTATTCAGCAATAAGAAGAAATTCGAGGAAAAGGTATCCGAGGAGCACTACAACCAGGAACTGGTCGACTCGCTGCGGGTGTTCCTGTCGATTCCTGACAAGAATGACAAGTATCGCCTGTTGGACGGGCATATTGACCACGAGGATTTTGCTCTGTTCATGTCCAAGCCCTACTTCAACCATTTCACCTATTTCGACTATGACCCCAAGAAGCCTTTTGGCGAGCAGCTGGATGCAAACAGCAACCCGTATCTGCTGGAGCCTGAAGCCGCCATTGAAGCGCTTTTCCTCCTTGAGGTGCCGAAAGGCGGTGATCCGACGCTGTTCTACGAGATCTTGCAGTATTTTGCCAGCAAAGACGTGTCGCCGATCTATAGCGTGATCGAAAACCCGGATCGCCAGAAACCGCAAGTAACCGTGTCGCTGCTGTATTCGCGCAAGCCGGCCGAACTGGTTGACGATTTCAACCGTATCAGCGAGGGTCACGCCCAGGCGAAGGTGAAAAAATCGCTTGACCAGTGGGTTGAACTGGAGAAAATGGAAGTCAATCTGGAGAAGGAGGCCCGCCGGGCTGTCAAGCAGCGCGGCGAAGGCGAAGAGGTGCTGGCAACGCTGCGGCGGCTGGGGAAATTGTGAGCTCGCAAAGCCGGAGCAGACGCGGGGGCAGGGGAGCCAGATTGAGCCGAGGGAAAAGCAAGTGCGGGCTTGACGTCAAAGCGACGACGCGCCCCGCAAAGCATAAGTTTACATGGTGGCGACGATGACCGATAACAAGGGACGAGCTGGTGAACCGGAAACGTCAGGAAATGAAGAGCTGATTCTGCCCTCGCCGGAAGACCGTACATATATTTCGCTGTCAGCGGAGGCTGAACAGCAAGGCAAGCAGGAAGCCGCCCCGCCGGCAGCCGAGGCCCAGAAAGCTGCGGACGCGCCGATAATTCCTGAAAGCGGGAAGCGCGTCTACATCAACCTGAATAAAACCGAAAACTCGGAACATGCTGATAAGGACGGGGACGGCTCAAGCGCAAGCCACAATGGCTCTGACGCCCAGGCCGAAAACCAGGATGCGCCAGCCCGGAAGGTCTCTCGTGGGATAGATGACACGCAGGAGCTGCCCCCTACTGCCTCCCGTAAAATCACTCTGCCGCCCCACAATGCCATCCGAGAGCTGGTCAGCAACGAGAAATATCGCCTGGAGCACATGATTGCACGCGGCGCCGAGAGCGTCCTCTATCGAGCCAAGTGCGACGGTCACCTGATCTGCGTCAAAGCGGTGCGCAATTCCGTCAACAAATGGCTTGGGGACTCCATCACCAGGAACCAGGAAGAACGCCTGGAAAAAGTCTCCTATCGCACCAAGCTGCGGCACATTCAGAATGAATTCAACGTGTCGAAACTGCTCTATTCCGAGGACGACACCCCGACCGTGCATATCTATGCCCTCC
The DNA here is from genome assembly GCA_012799905.1 of Lentisphaerota bacterium. Classification (GTDB taxonomy): domain Bacteria; phylum Verrucomicrobiota; class Lentisphaeria; order Oligosphaerales; family Oligosphaeraceae; genus JAAZKI01. The sequence goes on from JAAZKI010000137.1 coordinate 21,263, forward strand.
GCCGCATCAGCCGCATGGGTCTGGAACTGGGCTATGACCTGATCATGGAATACCTGACCGGGCATGACCTTGGCGACAAAATCCTAAGCAGAACCTTGACCCTGACCGACAAGGTCAACGTGTTCTATCGCGCCATCAAGGCGGTTGCCTTCATGCATCAGAAAAAGCTGATTCACCTCGACATCAAGCCATCGAACTTCATGCTAGTCCGCGATCAAGTCAAACTCATCGACTTTGGCGTGTCAGTCCCCAGCGGCCATCGACCGCGAGCCATCACTGGAACCTCGGGCTATCTGTCGCCGGAACAAATCTGCAAAGACACCCTGGACGAGGGTACCGACATCTTTGCCCTTGGCGTCGCCTTCGCCGTGTTCTTCGGCGGCAAGAGCCTGAACCAGCCGCAGGAAATGCTCTTGCAGCGACAGACGCGACAGGATATGCAGTATCATCTCAACCACGACGTTCAGCCAGTAGTCAATGAGGCTCCAGACCTGAACAGCGTTCCGCCAATCTTTGAGGTGCTGCGAGCCTGCACCATCCCCCGTCGAGACTTGCGCATCAACAAATGCGAGGTTCTGCTCAATCTCTTGCGCCAAAAAGCCGAACAAGCAGGCATCAAGCTGATGGACTAACAAAGTATGATTCGGAGCTGCTGGCATTACCCCCGAGACGGAGGGGCATGACGCTTGCCGCCGAGTCGCATTTCAGGAAATCGCCATGCCTACCAAGCCATCGTCAACACATCGGGTAAAATGCCCACGATGCGGGAAAGCAATTACGGTCGAGGTGGTGTCGTCCTTGCGTCCGGGCGATAAACATCTGATGGCGCTGATGACTGGCGCCCTGAATCGCGCGACCTGTCCAGACTGCAAGGCCGAATTCCTGGTTGAAACGCCATTGGTGTATCTTGACGGGCAGACCTCCTTCATCGTCTATCTGCTTGAACCGCCGGAGGATGGCAACACCGAAGCGCTGGAGCGCGAGGTGGATTGCATGGCTACCGAAGTGTTCAGCCGCGAAAACCTCGAACGGCCGCAGGTGCGTCTGACCTTCACCTACCCGGACTTCATTGAAAAAATCAAGCTGCACACTCTCGGCTATGATGACCGCCTCATCGAGTACGCCAAATACCAGCTGTTCCGAAATATCAGCGAGGAGCAGCTATCGAAATTCCAGCACAAGCTCCTGCTCGACTTTTCCAATCGCGACGAGGATAAGCTCGTTTTTCTGGTCTATGACCGTGAAACCAACAGGCCGTTGTCCGCCGTCCATGTGCCGATGGAGGATTTTCGCTCCCTGGAGCAGGAGTTCGCCGAAAACCTGGAGATGCTGAAAGAATTGGACGCTATATTTCCGACGTGTCACGTCTCGGCCGACCGCCTGATTTAAGGCGACCCGGTCGGCGGACTAGTGACATGGGAGAGAAGACAAGATGCGCAAAGGCAAAAAAAATCGTTCTGCGTCGACGCCTGTCGATTCGACCGGAACCGACAACTGGGTTACGCCCTTTCGCGACCTAAAAATTGACGTTCCTCCCCCAGAGCCGCCGCCAGAGCCGCCGCCACCACCCGAGCCGACCCCAGAGGAACTCCGCAAGCAGAAATTAAGCCCGGCCGACCAGGAGCTTCTCAAGGCCTTTGGCGGCGAGGAAGCGACTTCGCCCATCCAAGTCGGCGTGGAGTCAGCGCCTAACGCTGCTTCCGCTCCGAAAGGGCCGATGTTGACCCTGGCCGTAGAAAGAAAAGGGCGCGGCGGAAAAACCGTGACCATCGTGCGCGGCCTAAAGGGACTCGATACTGCCACCTTGATGACGATTGGCGCTGAAATCAAAACAGCGCTCGGCATCGGCGCCCGCTTCACGGACGCTGTCCTGGAACTGCAAGGCGACCAACGCCAACGCGCGGCTGCATGGTTCGAAAACAAAAACTTCCGCTGCCGCATCCTCTAGTAAGAGGGGCGAGACTAGGGGCGAGGGGCGAGACTAGGGGCGAGGGGCGAGACTAGGGGCGAGGGGCGAGACTAGGGGCGAGGGG
>JAAZKI010000072.1 GCA_012799905.1 Lentisphaerota bacterium
ACTGCCCACCGTCCACTAAAATCCACTTCTGTCCACGTCCACTCTCCACTAATGTCCACTTCTGTCCACAGTCCATCGTTTACTTACGTCCACTAATGTCCACTAAAGTCCATTGTCCACTGTCCACTAAAGTCCTGCCACCATGTCCACACTGTCCACATCTACTTGCGCCGTAGGCGCTTAACCATGCTTAACCCCAGGCTTCAGCCTGGGGATAGACATGCCCCGAAAGTGGTGCCTTGTAAAGGCACTACCGAAGACTGACCCAGTTAGATATACTAAACGCTTCTGCGAGAATTTTCTTGAAACTGCAAAGCGCAAAATCTGTTCCTGCTGCTCATCTCACGTTCGCCGCTTGCTGGACTCTATTTGCCGCGTTAAAGTAATCATCATGCCAAGCCACATCAAAACCAATGTCTTCCTGACCACGTCACTCCTGCTAGGCTTGACGTTTTTGGCGTATCCGCAGCCGGCGCCCTTGCCAGCTGAACCAGCTCATTCCGTTGTCACCACCCCCAAGAAGGACTCTCTCATGCAGGCCTCTGCCCGTCAAGCCTTTGAAAATATGGCTGCCAATGGCACCCTCGCCGACTTTCTCGCAACGCGCAACACCAGGAATATCGTGACTCCGACCATGGGCGGCGATGTCTTCTGGCGCGACCTGGCAGAATGCTGCGGCTGGCGCATCCAACAGAACGCCGTCTTCAATAACTGCCGCATTTTGGACAACGAAAATTACCGCCATGCTTGGGGAAGCCTGGGATACCTTGAGGAACTCCTGCTCGGAAATCCGCCCTCACGGCTGAGCAACTACGCCGAACCAGGATACTGCTTCTACAAATACCCGGCGGAAAAAGCCCCCAAGCGCGGCGTTGTCATTCTGCTGCATGGACTCGGCAACCGCGCCCACAACATGAGCGGCATGGCCAAAAAAGCCGCAGCCGCTGGCTATGACGCGCTCAACTACGACTATCCGACGTTCGCCGAGCACATTTCCACCCACGGCCAGCGCTTTCTTGACGCCTTCCGAGCCGAGTTGGCAGGCATCCCGCCCGGCGAAGACATCTTTTTTCTCACCCACAGCCTCGGCGGCATCATCGTGCGCGTCGCCCTGGCCAAAATGACCCCGGCCGAATGTGAACGCATCAAGTGCATCGTCATGATGGCGCCGCCTAACCGCGGCTCCTACTGGCCCGATGTCCTGATCAAGGCTATGCCGAGCGTCGGCGAATTATCCAAAACTCTCGGCGACCTGCGCACCGCGCCGGATTCGCCGGTCAACCAAATTCCATTGCCGGCCGCCCCGGTCAAAATCGGCATCATTCGCGCCAGCATGGACATGAAAGTGGCTGAGCATCAGACCAAACTGAATGGCATCCCTGGCGACAAGTACACCGAAGTCCCTGGCGGCCATTGGCAACTGCCCCTCAGCGATGACGCCTTCCGAGCAGCGGAGACGTTCTTCCGCACCGGCGCCTTCTAAGCCGCGCTTCAGCATTCGTCATCCGCGTGCTGCTCAATCCACTCGCGCACAAAATCCACGGCCTCAGTGCCTAAATCAGCGCAGCAGTTGGAGCAAAAGATGATGCCTTCCGAGGTTCCCGCCAAAATATGGCTGCGGTAGGTCTCGCATTCGGTCTCAATCTGCTTCCTCGTCAACGGCTTTCCTTCGCCATAATTCCACAGGTAGCAGCCGTTCATCCGCCGCTGCCCTGGTGTCCTGGCCACGACAGCGTCAAAATCGCGGCTCAAGTCATCCAGTTCAGCCGGCGCCATCATATTCCAGTAGGTGACAATGTCAAAGCAGTGCAGGTAGTCGTCCACCGCCATCGGCAGCTGCCGCTTGTAGAAGACAACGCTGAAGTCAAGCCGACGAGCTGGACAGGCGTGCAGCGCGTCCGCCATCGCTTGCACCGCTGACAGGCTCAGGCGAGCCGGCGTCGGCGCAATCGGCGACCGGAAAAAATCATCCAGGATGGCTCCGGTGATATTGGGGAATTTTTCTGCCAGGCGCAAGACTTCGTCAAGGTCAGTGGCGTCGTCATTGCGCACTGAGCCGCTGTCGCCGATGGCGGACCACATGACCCGCCGCATAGAGTGCAGTTTTTCGGCCTCGTCATCAAACGGCGGTTTCGGAAGATTGCACATGACGACCCGGCACATATTGGGGATGCCGAGGAATTGCGCTCCTTCCAGCGGCTCCATCTTGTTCTCGCCCGGGAGCTTCCAGCGCTGATTGCCAGCGGCGTTATGATGACTGCCGGCATTCTGCCCCCATAACCACAAGCGATCGCAAAATTTCATGCTCCGTCTCCCAATATGGATTCTAATTATGCCACGCCTGCGAGGACGACGCTCCCTGTCGCGCCGTTCTGCCAAGGCTCAAATCAACAGCATGCAGTCGCCATAGCTGTAAAAGCGCATTCGGCTGCGAACCGCGAAGTCATACGCCTTCATCACATGGGCGTGATCCGCAAACGTACAGACCAACATCAGCAAGGTCGACTGCGGCAGATGAAAGTTGGTCAACAGCCCGTCCGCCACCCGGGAACGATGCGGCGGATGCAGAAAAATCGATGTCTGCCCTGAACCCGGCTTGACCATTCCAGAGGCCGGGTCAAAGCAGGTCTCCAGCACCCGCACCGTCGTCGTGCCGACGCAGACCACGCGCCCGCCTTCTTGCCTGGTATGGTTGATCAACTCAGCGCTCGCGTCGGAGAAGTAATAGTTTTCCGCGTGCATCACATGGTCTTCGACGCGTTCCACGCTCACCGGCTTAAACGTCCCAGCCCCGACATGCAGCGTCAAACGCGCAATCTTGACCCCGCGCGCCTCCAGTCCGGACAACATATCAGAAGTGAAATGCAGCCCCGCAGTCGGCGCCGCCACTGCGCCGGGCGTGGATGCGTACACAGTCTGGTAGCGCTCGCGATCCTCTGGCAATGGCTCACGATTGATATACGGAGGAAGCGGAATCTGCCCTGCCTTCTCCATCAGCGCAAAAACATCCTCAGTGTCAAATCTAATCTGGAAGGTGCCGTCCTGATTTTTCCGGGTGACGACAAAGCCCCCGGATGCATCCAGTTCAACCCGCGATCCGGGGGGCAGCCGTCGACCCGGCCGCAGCAGACACGTCCAGGTGCTATCCGTCGTGGGCGTCAGCAAAAAAGCCTGCACCCGTCCACCTGTCTGCGCTCGATGTCCCCACAAACGAGCGCACAATACCCGCGTGTCGTTGATGACCAGGCAGTCGCCAGACCGCAAATACTGGGGAAATTCGACAAAGCCGTGCCGCGAAAAAGCGCCGCTGCGACGATCCAGGACTAACATCTCAGAGTCTGACCGGCGGGAAGCCGGATGCTGTGCAATGAGTTCCTCCGGCAAATCATAATAAAAATCAGATACTTTCATGAACCTTCTTGCTTCATGCCGCGCTATTATCAGCCAACTTACGGCAGTCTGAAGTCTGTACGGCAAGCGCTCACCGCAAAACTTCGCACAATAAAAAGAAATTTCCGTGTATTCCGCGTGTTCAGTGGTTACAAAAACAACCCTATAAAAAATCAGTGTCCATCAATGTCCATCTGTGGTTAAAAAACAACCCAAGACAAAATTTCCGTGTATTCCGCGTGTTCAGTGGTTACAAAAACAACCCTATAATAAAATCAGTGTTCATCTGTGTCCATCCGTGGTTAAAAAATTGGTTATGGCCGCAGCCATCACCGCTTCGCTGTCAAGGCTCGCCGCATATCCCGGTCAGCTTCGCGCTTTTTCAAGTCATCCCGCTTGTCCCGGACATTCTTGCCGCGGCACAACCCCAGCTCCACCTTGACCTTGCCTTTGTCATTGAAATAAAAGGACAGCGGCACCAGCGTCAGGCCTTTCGCTTCGATGCTCTTCTTCAACCGCATAATCTCGCGCTTGTGCATCAGCAGACGTCGCTGCCGCCGCGGCTCGTGGTTGTTGCGGTTGCCCTGCTCGTACGGGGCAATGTGAACTCCGTTGAGCTGCAAATTGCCGTCATGGATCGAAGCGTACGCATCCACTAACGACACCCCGCCGGTGCGACAAGACTTGACTTCCGTCCCAGTCAGAGCAATTCCGGCCTCGAACTTCTCCAGAACGATGTAGTCGTGCCGAGCCTTCTTGTTCTGAGATATCATCTTCATAGGCAAATTTCCCCGCCCTGACAAGAAAAATATTGATTCGCGTGTAAACTAAATAATATAACCGACTTCAGCGTCGATGAAAACTTGCCCGGCGCAATCAGGCGCTGGCAGCAACCCAGCCAGGCCGAACAACAACACCTGTCCGCTTCACTTTCTATCATCCACTTTTTTCTGACCTGACCATGAAAATCATTTGTTTTGGCGACAGCCTGACCAGCTGCGGCGGCCTTGACGGCCGTTACAGCGACATTCTCCAGGAGCGTTTCCCCAACCACGTCATCATCAACCGCGGCGCTGGCGGAGAGGCCTGGAGAGATGGCCTGGAACGCCTGGACCGCGATGTCTTGGCCGAACATCCTGACATCGTCCTGCTGGAGTACGGCGCCAATGACTGGTGGCGTGACGAACGGCGGCCAACCGCCTGGGCCGCTGACCTGGAACAGGTCGTGCGCCGCATCCAAGCCATCGGCGCCCAGCCGGTGATTCTTGGCGTCTTCGGCCCTTACCGCTGCCACGCCACCGGGCTTCTCCAGGACAAAACCTACGGCTTTGACGACCGCGCCCGCCAATACCGCGACCTGGAGGCTGACATCGCCCGCCGCTGCGCCTGCCCGTACATACCCACTATCCAACAGGAAATCATCGATGACCGCTGCTGCTGGCGAGACCGCAACCACCCCAATGAAATCGGTAACCGCAGCGTTGCCAATATCATCACCCCTATCCTGGAAAAAATCCTGGGCGAGACTGCCCTACCCATCCGGAGCGCCCGGCCCCGCAACCTCCTCGATTTCTGGCAGGAAGCCGTTGCTCTCGCTCCCGACCGGCCGGCCGCAATCAGCGGCAACACCACCCTGACCTACCGTGAAGCTCAGCAACAATGCCTCCGGCTGGCCACTGGTCTGCGCACCGCCGCCGGCGTGGAGCGACCCAAGGTAGCTGTCGGCCTGCCCAACTGCCTGGAATACTACCTGGCCTACTGGGCCCTCGTCAACCTGGGCGGCGTCATCATCCCGATCAATCCCTGGCTGAAAGAAGACAGCTTAGACGCCATCCTGAACACTGTCCAGCCAGACCTCCTAATCGTCCAAGGCCGCGGTGATCGCGACATCCTGGCCAGCGCAGCGCGCCATCCCTCCCTGCCGGTCTATGCCCTCACCCCGGATGCAGGTCTGCGTGACTTCAATGCCTTGATGCAGACCGACGTTCTAGCAACGCCCTGCGCACCGGCAGAAGATGACCCAGCCATTGTCATGCACACCTCCGGCACCACCGCCGCTCCCAAAGGCGCCATCATGCGCCACAGCGACCTCATTTTCAACGTCATCACCACGCTCAATGCACAAGGCTTCCAGCCGGACGACATTCATCTGCTGGTCAATCCGATGTTCCATTGCACGGCTCTGTACAGTTCCCTGCCCGCTGCCGCCTTCCAGAAAACCCCGGTCGTCATCACCGCGGAAACCCAGGCTGACGCCCTGCTGTCGCTCGTCCAAACCCACCGCATCACCACCTTCCTCACGGTGCCATCCATCCTGCAACGCATCGTCGCCCTGCCTGACTTCAGCCGCTACGACGTCTCTTCCCTGCGCGTCATCGGCTATGCCGGGTCGTTCATGCCCGTCAAAACCGTACGCCAGCTCCAGGCGGCCTTTCCGACGGTCGCCCTCCACAACTTCTTCGGCCTGACCGAAACCATCTCCGCCACTCATGTGCTGAATGGCGACGCCTCCCTTGACCGCCCTGACTCCATCGGCCGCACTCTGCCCTTTGTCACTGCCCGCATCATCACCGAAGACGGCCGTGAATGCGGCGATGACGAGGTGGGCGAACTGCTCTTTGCCAGCGAAAACGTCATCTCCGGCTATTGGGGCCAGCCAGAACGCCTGGCCGAAGCCATGATTGAACTTGACGGCCGCACCTGGTTCCGCACCGGCGACCTGGCCAGTCGCGACAGCGAGGGATTCTACTTTATCAAAGGCCGAAAAAAGGACATGATCATCGTCGGCGGCGAAAATGTCTTTGCAGCTGAAGTCGAAGCCGCCATCATGCTGCTCGCCGCTGTCAAGGAAGTCGCTGTCAAAGGCATTCCAGCCACCGGCATCCGCGAGTCGCTCGGCGAAATGATCAAAGCCTACGTCGTGCCAGAGCCAGGCATGACCTTGACCGAGAATGAACTGCGGCGCCACTGCCATAAAACCTTGCCATCCTATAAAATCCCCCATGTAATCCAATTCATGGACGCTTTGCCGCGCAATCCGGCCGGGAAAGTCATCAAGACCGAACTGACCTGATTCGCCGTAAAATTTGCTCAGAAACGCATTTTTTCCTGTGTCTGAACACGTTCAAACAAGGAGCTGTACAATGACAAAAAAGATTGCCTGCGGTCTATTCATCCTTCTGGCGGCGGCATCCCTGCTGTCAGCCGAGCCGATCATTTCCTTTGAGCCTGGGGAAAACTGGCGTGAACGCGTCAGCGCTGGCAGGACAAAGCTGGAAGTCGTCGCTGAGCACGCTGTTCATGGCCAGCACAGCGCCAAGGTCTTCCTGCCCGGCAGCCCCCACGACACTTGGCCAGGCATTAACCTCAAAGTAAAACCTGAAGACTTTGTCGACGGCATCAATGAACTGAACTTCAGCGCCTGGCACCAGGAAAAAGAGACCATGGGCATAAACTGGCGCATTGATTACGACAAGGGAGACTCCATCTTCGGCGGCACCAAAGTCCCCCCGAAAACCAGAAGACGCATCGCCCTCGTCATCGAACGCAAAGACGCTGACGGCAACGTCAGCCGTGCGGTCAAAATCGTAGTCTACCGCCGTATGCCACGTGAAGACTGCACATACTGGCTGGATGACTTCCGGTTGGACGTCGCCAGCCGAAAATTCACGCCGATTGAGTACATCGCTCCCAAGAGCCACCGCCCGCCAACAGCAGCCGAACAAGCCGCCGGCTTCCAACTCTTCCAGCGCCACTGGATGGAACACGTGTTCAAAAACACTAAACCCCTGCCTACCGACGGCGCGCCGATACTGGACGCTACTGCCTGCCCCGGCGAACAAGAGCCGATAGTCTTCTCCCTGCATGCCCTGGCCGACTTGAAACAAGTCGCGGTCACCGTCGCCAAGCCCCTGACCGACCCCAATGGCCACGCGCTCCCAAAAACCGCCATCGAAATCCTGCCAATCCGATGCCTTGACAAAAAAACCACCTATCCGTCCAAGGACTACTACTGCGACTTGCCGGTGCTGCTGGAGCGACGCGCCGCCGTTGACATCCCCAACGGCGAAAGCAAGAGCTTCTGGATTGACATTGACGTCCCGGCCCAGACCCCGGCAGGAAATTATGCCGGCACGCTGGCCCTGGCTATTGACGGCAAGACTGCGACCACTCTGCCTTTCACCTTGCGCGTCCTGCCCTTTACCCTTGAGGAGCCGAATGACATGTTCTGGGGCGAATACTACTACGGCGCACGAGGCACAAAAACCCCAGAGGAAACCAAGGCGCAACTGCAAGAGCACATGACGATTATGCGCAAAAACGGCATGACCTCCATCGGTGTCTGCTCCGGCCCCGCCCTGGTCAAAGACTCTGCCCGCTGGGAAAACGGCAAGGCCAGCTTCACTCTTGATGAAAACTGCAACTTCGTCCTTATGATGAACCTCTATTTCCCGCTGGGCTACACCATGCCGGTCATCCTGCTCTCTGACGTTGGCCAGTCCTTCTGCTCGCAATTCAAACTGGCGGTCGGCTCCGAAGAGTACAAAGCCTGCTACAAGGCCTTCTGGGCCGCCATGCAAGCGGAAGGCAAAAAACGCGGCTGGCCAGAAATGATCGTGCAGCCGGTGGACGAACCGGGCTGGCAGTCACGGCATGAACGCGAACTGAACCTGACTCTGCTCAAATACCTGAAGGAAATCCCGGGGCAACGCACCGAACAAGACGGCCCTGCCGACGACTACTTCGTCAATCAAGCCGGCCCCTGGGCTGATATGTGGAACTTCAATGGCGGCTTCGCCAACGCGGACGTGATGGCGCGCGTCGCCCGCGAAAACCGCCTGGCTACCCTCTACAACTGCGACGTCGAATCCTACCGCCCGGAAGTCGGACGCTACGTGACCGGCTTTTTCCAGGCCCGTTCCAACAGCCAAGGCTACTACAACTGGGCTTTCATGAGCGGCAGCAGCAATCCATACGACGACTTTGACGCCGAATCCGGCGACTTCAGCCACATCTATCCGGCCACCGCAACCGAACCCGGCGGCCCCAGCATTGGCTGGTACGGCGTCCGCGAAGGCATTGACGACTACAAGTACCTGACTACCTTACGCAACTTAATCGACCGCAAGAAAAATGGCACCCCTGCCGAGCAGGCTCAAGCCAAAGAGGCGGCTGCGACCATTGACGCGCTGCTCGGAACCCTGCGCTATTCACCCAGAGTCAGAAACGCGGCGTCCTTCACCAGCATGAATCTTCCCGATGGAAAACGCGGCGTCACCGGCATTCTGAAGCTGCCCAACGACTGGTCATTCCAACACTATGACCAGGCTCGCGCCATCCTAATCGCCCAAATCATGACCCTGCGCGGCAGCAAACCAACCGCAGCAACCGCAGCGCCCAAACTGGCAGTCACCCCACTGCCGCCAGTAGAAGCAGAAAATTCTGCTCCGCAAAGCCAATACCAGGTCGTCGTCCCTGTCATCAATACACCGGTGACCATTGACGGCGACCTGTCAGAGCCAGCCTGGCAAAAAGCCGGCAAACTGGAGAATTTCAGCATTGCTACCGGCGGCGTGCCCCTGCGCCAGACGCATGGCCGCATCATAACCGATGGAACCTACCTCTACCTGGCCGCAGTCTGCGATGAAGAATATATGAACAAAATCGCCACCAATGTGACCGAAAACGGCGGCCAAGTCTGGATGGATGACTGCGTGGAATTCTTCTTTGACCCCACCTTGGAGTACAAGGGCTACTACCAGCTGGTAGTCAACGCCCTCGGCAAATACACCTTCCTGAACCAATTCAACGCTAAAAAGATGAAGCCCAGGATCAAAACCGCCGCCAAAATGGGAACGGACAGCTGGACAGTCGAGCTGAGCATTGCCCTCGCCGACTTGGGCATCCCGGGCCAGTCCTTCGGCTTCAACCTCTGCCGCGAACGCCGGCCCCTCGAAGTCATGGAACTGACCTGCTGGTCCCCGACCGGAAGCAGTTTCGGCACACCTGAATGTTTCGGCGTCGCCAATTTCGGACGGCGCAGCCTCAGCCTGACTGCAATGGACACATTGCAGCTCGGCGACAACCCGATCACGGCGTTAATTCGCAACGACCTTCCAAAGGCTGAGACTTTCACCGTCACTGCCGTCTGGAACGCAGGCGCAGCCGGTGAAACCAAGCAGACCCAAACCATCGCTTTGCAACCGGAACAAGAGGGCACGGTCAACTTCACCTGGACTGCCGCCGAACCTGGCCCAGTCACCCAGACCATCACGCTGCTGGACAGCAAAGCCAACATCATCGACCGACTGACCACCACTCCGCAAGTGGCACAGCCGTTGGCTTTGGCCTTGTCCTCGCCTTTCATTGACGGCTCTGACTGGAAGGCGGAAATCGCTGTCAACTTGGCACCGGAACGTCGCGCCAACCTGGAACTGGTCATCCGGAGCGACGCACATGGCGTCCTCGCCCGCGTCCCGCTCGCCAAGGATAGCCGCTTCACACTGACACTCAGCCAAGGCGCCTTCAACACCCGCGAGAACCTCGCTGTCCAGCTGCAAGACAAAACCACCGGCAAAACCATCAGCGCTGTCAACCGCACCGTGTTCACGCCGTGAAATTGCTCCGGCACTAAAGTGCCGACACTGGACGGAGACACGTCTTAGGTGCGAGGGGCGAGCCGTATCGTATGCAGCCTAGGCTTTAGCCTGCCGCATGTAGTACAAGTGGCCTAATGAATTATGAATTATGAAATGCGCCTCAGCATTCAACATTCAACATTCAGCATTCAACATTCAGCATTCA